>JBEDFV010000212.1:0-4290 GCA_041175005.1 Pseudomonadota bacterium | reverse complement strand
CAGCCGGCTTGTCCTGAGCCTTGGCATTACCGCTGCCTGCGGCTCTGCCTTGCTGACTCTGCTGGCCCTCCTGGCCTGTGCCTGCACCCTTGGGCGTTGGGCCGCCTTCGAGGTGCCGACTGAGGTCCACCTCACGCACCCGGAACTGCTCTGTGACATCGCCCTCGGGGGTCTCTTCTACCCAGAAGTCGGGCCGAATGCCTTTGGCCTGGATGGAGCGGCCCGAGGGCGTGTAGTAGCGGGCGGTCGTGAGCTTGATTGCGGTGTTGCTGGTCAGGGGAAGAATGGTCTGGACAGAGCCCTTTCCGAAGGTCTGCGTGCCGATAATCTGCGCACGTTTGTGGTCTTGTAAGGCGCCTGCAACGATCTCGGAGGCGGAGGCCGACCCCCCATTGACCAGCACCGCCATGGGCAGGGACTTGATTTTCGGGTTTAGGCCCGACAAGGGGTCTGCGCCGCCGCGCAGGTAGTCGGCAGGCCGCGCCGAGAAGGTGCGCTTGGCGTCGGTCTGTCTGCCATCGGTGGTCACTACCAGAGTGTTGGCAGGCAGGAAGGCCGCCGATACCCCGACCGCTGCATGCAGCAGGCCACCGGGGTCGTTACGCAAGTCGAGCACGATGCCCTTGATGGGCTTTGTCTTATCGGCTTCGGACTGGGCGAGTAACTTATTGAGGTGCGACACCACCGAGCCCACCGTGTGCTCTTGAAACTGGGTAATACGCAGGTAGGCGTATCCGGGCTCGACATACTTCGACCGTACGCTCTGCACCCGGATCACGTCGCGCACGATCGTGACCACAATGGGAAGCGGCTCGCCCTTGCGGGAGAGGGTAAGCGTGATCGAGGTCTTGGGCTTACCCCGCATGAGCTTGACCGCATCCTGCAGATTCATGCCCTTGGTGGCCTTGTCATCGATCTTGATAATTAAATCGCCTGCCCGCACGCCGGCGCGGGCCGCCGGGGTATCTTCAATGGGGGAGACCACGCGCACAAAGCCATCTTCGAGGCCCACTTCGATACCCAGGCCGCCAAACTCGCCCTGGGTACCCACCTGCAACTCTTTAAAGGCCTCGGCATCAAGATAGGCGGAGTGCGGGTCGAGACCCGTGAGCATGCCGCTGATGGCCTCGGTAATAAGCTTCTTGTCATCGACCGGCTCCACATAGTGGGCCTTAATGGCGCCGTAGACATCGGCAAACTGCCGCAACTCTTCGACGGGCAGGGCAAGTCGACCATCGCGCTGGGCCACCGCCGAGATACCCACACTGATCAGCAGGCCGCTGACCATACCAATTGCTACCCATCCTGCCGCCTTCAGACGTGATCCACTCATGATTTATGGCCTCTGGGCTTTGCCCTGGTTGGCCACCGCGGCCATGGCGGCCTCGATCTCTGACGGGTCAGCGAGATAACGTCGCGCCTTCAGAGCGAACTGCGCATCAAACTCCAGGCTGATGGGCTGGGCGGTGGGAATATTCAGATCGATGATCTCTTCATCGGACATGTTTTCAAGCACTTTAATGAGGGCGCGCAACGAATTTCCATGGGCTGCAATCAGTATCCTCTTTCCAGACTTGAGCTGCGGCAGGATCTCCTGCTCCCAGAAGGGCTTCACCCGCTCTACAGTGTCTGCAAGGCATTCGGTACGCGGAAGAAGCGCCGGGTCAACATGGGCATAACGAGGGTCATGGCCCTCCCAGAGGGGGTTCTCAGGGTCCATAGGATCGGGGCGTACATCGTAGGCACGGCGCCAGCGTAGCACCTGCGCCTCGCCATATTTGAGCGCCGTTTCTGCCTTATTGAGTCCCGCGAGGGCGCCGTAGTGGCGTTCATTTAGCCGCCAGTTCTTTGTCACAGGAATCCACAACTGATCGAGGGTGTCGAGCACAACGCAGCAGGTACGAATGGCCCGCTTCAGCACCGAGGTGTAGGCCAGATCAAAGACAAAGCCCCGGTCTTTTAAGAGCATACCGGCCCGACGGGCCTCTTCATGGCCGACTTCGGTCAGGTCGATATCGACCCAGCCCGTAAAACGGTTTTCAAGGTTCCATTGACTCTGGCCATGACGAAGGAGAATAAGAGCTGGGGGCATAATCTGTCTGTTACCGAAACCCCTGATTCTATAATCGAAGCCTTACGTCTGACAGGAGTTCTTCCTCGTGCAGTTTTTTCTGGACAATATTTTTCTTATTCTCGCCGCGTTTATCAGCGGTGGGCTTCTGGTCTGGCCGCTCGCCACGCGTGGCAGCAGCGCCCGCCAGGGCAATACCCTTGGCGCTACCCAACTCCTCAATGCCGAGGATGCCCTATTGATTGATATTCGCGAAGCGGCCGAGCTCTCGAAGGGCCAGGTGCCGCAGGCCACCCACATGCCCGGCTCCACCCTCGCCTCGCAGATCAACGAAATTTCTCGGCTCGCCCAGTCGGGCAAAAAGCCGCGCCCCGTCATTCTGATGTGCGCAAGCGGGTTTCGCTCCACCCAGGCCGGCCGAAAGCTCCGTAAGGCGGGCATTACCGAGGTCTACAGCCTTGAGGGCGGCTTTGATGCATGGAAGCAGGCGGGTCTGCCGGTCTCCCAAAAAGTTGGCCGTGCGGACAAATAAAGGCCGCCTGGCCCTGTCTGGTTACTCCGTCTGGCCTTCCCCTTTTTCCCCTTAACTGCCCCTTGTCTTGAGGACACCGCCATGGCTACCGTCTTGATGTACACCACTGCTGTCTGCCCTTACTGCCAGAGGGCAGAAGCGCTTCTTCGCCAACGTGGCGTAGAGACCATTGAAAAGATTCGTATCGACCTCGATCCGGCTGCCCGTGATCAGATGATGGCCCGAACCGGGCGCCGCACGGTGCCGCAGATTTACATCGGTGAGCGGCATGTCGGAGGTTTTGACGATCTCGCAGCGCTTGATCGCGAGGGCGGCCTGACCCCCTTGCTGGCGGGCTGACGGCAATCGTAGCCTCGAAGCCAGGTTTTTTCTCCTTATTTTTTCGTTGAAGGATTTGTATGACCACAGCCTCTTCTGCCTCTCCTCCCACGGGCGCGCCCACGCAACAAGAGGAGGCCGGCCGCCCGGTGTTTGGGCTACAGCGTATCTATCTGAAGGACTGTTCTCTTGAGGCGCCCCACGTGCCGGAGATCTTTTTAGATGCGGCCGAGCCGCGACTGGAGTTTCAGCTCGACACCTCTGATCGCGAACTTGGGGGCTCCATGGTGGAGGTGGCCATTCGTTGCACCGTCACATGCCGCGTGGGCGATCGTGTGGCCTTTTTGGTGGAGGCCAGCGAGGCCGGCGTCTTCGAGATTGCCGGGGTCAGTGATGAGCAGAGGGCCCTGCTAAAGGGCATCTCCTGCCCGTCCATTGTCTACCCGTATCTGCGGGCCAACCTCGCAGACATCGTGCAACGCGCGAGCTTCCCGCCTTTTCACCTGGCAGAAATTAACTGGGAGGCGTTCTTTCAGCAGAAACAGACCCATCTCGCCCAGCAGGCAGGCGGTGCTAGCCCCTCTGAAGGGGCGGGCCGGTCGGAGAGCGGGCTTATTCTGCCCAGCTAGGCTTTAAGAGGGGGCCTCGGCGGTGGCAGCTGTCTCTCGCGGCCCAGTTCTGGTTCTCGGCGCGGGCGCGTGGGGCACCGCGCTGGCGGTGCATCTCGCACACCGTGACGGTGAGGGGTCGGTTGGCCTCTGGGCCCGCGACCCTGCCTTAAGCGCGCGGCTCTCTGAAGACCGTGTCAATGCCAAGTATCTCCCCGGGGTCACCCTTCCGTCTGCGCTTGTCATTGCCAGAGACCTTGATCGGGCCTTGTGTGAGTGGAGAGAAGCGGTTGCGCGACAAGAGACGTTGGGGCTACTGGTCTTTGCCACCCCCGTGGCTGGCTTAGAAGCAACCGCGCAGGCGGTTACCCAGGTACTGAGCCCAGCGGCCCGCCCTCATGAGGGCCTGATTTGGCTCTCTAAGGGTCTAGCGGTAACGCCGGAGGGGCACTCTTTTGACTGGCCCGAAGATCTGGTCGCCCGGGCTCTGCCTGCCTGGCCGCGGGGCGCCCTTACCGGCCCAAGCTTTGCGCAAGAGGTGGCTCAGGGGCTGCCCTGTGCCCTGACTCTGGCCAGTCAGGATGCTGCCTTTGCCCGTGAGGCTGCCCGCTTCTGTCATGGGGGCGCGATGCGGGTCTACGCCAGCGCTGACCTGGTGGGCGCCCAACTCGGGGGCGCCATGAAGAACGTGTTGGCGATTGCCGCGGGGGTGGCCGATGGGCTCGCACTTGGCGCCAATGCCCGTGCGGCACTTATTACCC
>JBEDFV010000211.1:0-2717 GCA_041175005.1 Pseudomonadota bacterium | reverse complement strand
GTAACGGGGGATTCTCTCCTCTACCGGCACCAATTGCCAGACCCGTGAAAACCCGCAGGATTGCGTCGCCCGCGAAACTGGTTTAAATTCAAACGAACGTATGAATGAATTAAGCCAACGTCGCCAACAGAAAAAGCCCCCAGCCGCGGCCACTGCCGAGGCCGTCTCCACACGCGCGCGCATTCTGAGGGCGGCAGAACGACTCTTCATGACCCATGGGTTTCAGTCCACCTCGATGCGGCAGATTACCGCTGAGGCCCAGGTCAATCTCGCGGCGGTGAATTACCACTTCGGCACCAAAGAGGCCCTGATTCAAGAGATTTTTCATCAGCGGCTGAGTTGGCTGAACCAGGAAAGGCTCCACGCGCTGGAGCGACTCGAGCAGGCTGCGGGCAGTAAGCCCGTGAAGCCCACCCGCATCCTTGATGCCTTCTTTGGCACCCTGCTGCGCATGGCGGCCCATGAAGGAGAAGGCGGGGCCGTCTTTCTGCGTCTTCTGGGGCGCACGCTCACCGAGCCCACCGAGTTTGCGCGCGCCTTTCTGGCCCATGAGTACGAGCATGTGCTCGAGCGCTATAAGCAGGCGCTCTTTAAGGCCTTGCCCGATGTGCCCAAGCCCGAGATTGTCTGGCGTTTTCATTTCATGCTCGGGGCCACGGCCTATGCCATTGCAGGTACCGACAGCCTGCAACTCCTCGCATCCCAACAAGACCGTCATGGGCTTTTGGGCCAGGAAGACGCCACCCTGCAGTTTGAGCGCCTGCTGCCCCGCCTCATGCATTTTTTAGTGGGCGGCCTACGCGCCCCCCTTCCCGTCTTTGAACAGGTCGGCCACAAGCCGGCCAAACGTGCCTAGGAGAGACACCACCATGCCCCTGACTGCAGCTATTTTTAAGGCCTTCCGCAAGGCCCTTCCCAGCATGTCGGAGACCGAACGCGCGGCGCTCGAGGCCGGCACCGTATGGATTGAGGCCGACCTCTTTCGTGGGCGGCCCAACTTTGCGCGGCTCATGGCCCTGCCCAGACCCACCCTCACGCCCGAAGAGCAGGCGTTCTTGGACAACGAGGTCGAAGAGGCCTGCCGCATGGTGGACGACTGGCAGATTATTCATGAGACCCACGACATGCCGCCTGAGGCCTGGCATTTCATTAAGGACAAGGGCTTTCTGGGCATGATTATTCCGAAGCAGTATGGTGGGCTGGGCTTTTCTGCTTATGGCCATTCGGAAGTCATTGCCAAGCTCTCCACCCGATCCTCGCCGCTGGCGGTATCGGTGATGGTGCCCAATTCACTCGGGCCTGCAGAGCTGCTCATGCACTATGGCACCGAGGCCCAGAAGAACCATTACCTGCCCCGGCTGGCCAAGGGCCTGGAGATTCCCGCATTTGCATTGACCAGTCCCTGGGCGGGATCCGATGCGGCAGCCATTCCCGATGTGGGTGTGGTCTGTAAAGGTCAATGGCAAGGCAAAGAAGTGTTGGGCATGAAGGTCACCTGGAACAAACGCTACATCACGCTCGCGCCTGTCTGCACGATTCTTGGCCTGGCCTTTCGGCTCTATGACCCCAAGCATCTTCTGGGTGCGGAGTCTGACCTCGGAATCACCTGTGCCCTCGTACCGCGCGACCATCCCGGCGTGAAGATCGGCCGCAGGCACATTCCCTTACACACCTATTTTATGAATGGGCCGACAGAGGGCCATGAGGTCTTCATGCCGCTCGACTTCATCATTGGCGGACCAAAGATGGCGGGCCAGGGCTGGCGCATGCTGATGGAATGCCTCTCTGCGGGACGGGCTATCTCCCTACCCTCGGCCAATGCCGGTATCTCGCAGCTCGTGGCCCGCTATGTGGGCGGCTATGCCCGCGTGCGCAATCAGTTTAAGACGCCCATCGCCCGGTTCGAAGGCATCGAAGAAGCCATGGCCCGAATCGCAGGCTACAGCTACATGAACGATGCGGTCCGCACCCTGTCGGCTCAGGCGATTGATCTTGGCGAGCGGCCCTCGGTGGTCTCCGCCATTGCCAAGTACCACGTCACCGAGCGCGCCCGCGCGCTGATGAATGACGGCATGGATATCGTCGGTGGCAAGGGTATCTGTCTCGGGCCGCAGAATATTCTTGGGGTGGTCTACCAACAGATGCCCGTGAGCATTACGGTGGAGGGTGCCAACATTCTCACCCGCAGCCTTATTCTCTTTGGCCAGGGCGCTATTCGCTGTCACCCCTATGTGCTGAAAGAGATGCAGGCCGCGCAGAATGCCGATACGCGGCAGGGGCTGCGTGACTTCGCTGCGGCCTTTTGGCGACATGTGGGGTACACCATTTTTAATGGCCTGCGGGCGGTAGGCCATGGCTGGACGGTCGGGCGGTTTGCCAAGCCCAATGCAGCAGTGGCGCCTATCTTTGCAGACAGTGTGCGCCGGCTGCACTGGTATTCCACGTCCTTTGCCTTTGTGGCCGACCTCGCCATGCTGAGCCTCGGGGGTAGCCTTAAGCGCAAAGAGAAACTCTCCGCGCGACTAGGCGACATTCTGTCACTGCTCTTTATCGCCAGTTGTGCCATGAAGAAATACGAGTCGGAGGGGCGGCGTGCAGACCATGCGGCTGTGGCGCGGTGGGCCGTGGAAGACTGCCTGCACAAGGCCGCTGCGGCCTTTCGTGGGGTGCTTGCCAACTTCCCGAACCGGGCCTTGGCAGTGGTGCTTCGGGCTGCG
>JBEDFV010000210.1:0-4257 GCA_041175005.1 Pseudomonadota bacterium | reverse complement strand
GCCTCTGCCTCAATACCGCCAACGCCCCAGCCGACCACCCCAATGCCATTGATCATGGTGGTGTGGCTGTCGGTGCCCACCAGGGTATCCGGATAGCTGACATTATTTTTTGTGTGAATGCCGCGCGCGAGGTACTCCAGATTCACCTGGTGCACGATACCAATGCCTGGGGGCACCACCTTAAAGGTATCAAAGGCCTGCATGCCCCACTTCATGAACTGATAGCGTTCTTCGTTGCGCTGAAACTCAAGCTTCATGTTCAGATCAAGGGCGTCCTTCGACCCGTAGTGATCAATCATCACAGAGTGGTCGACCACGAGATCGACAGGCACCAGGGGCTCGATCAGTTTGGGGTTTTTGCCCATGCTGTGGGCCACATTGCGCATCGCTGCCAGATCCGCAAGCAGAGGCACCCCCGTAAAGTCTTGAAGGACAACCCGCGCGAGCACAAACGGAATCTCATCGACACGGTCGGCTGTGGGCTTCCAGTTGGCGAGTTGGCGCACGTGGTCTTCCGTCACCTTTTTGCCGTCGCAGTTTCGGAGAACAGACTCGAGGACGATACGGATGGATACCGGCAGCCGCGAGATCGGACCGACACCGGCCTTTTCGAGGGCCGGCAGGCTATAAAACTTGTGGCTTGCACCAGAACTAGTCTTGTAGTCCTGAAAAGTGTTGTGCAGATTGTGTGACATAGTCAAAACGCTCCCTAAAGTGTGTGAATTCTGAAACTAAAAGAATGCGGCCTCCGCTTCGGAAGGCATGGCCCGGTGCATCGCGCGGGCCTTTTTTAAGAGTGTCCAAAAATACCGATAACTCGCACGATCATGCAGCTTTCCCCCAAAGGCAATCGGCCCCCAGTCGTTGGCCTGGGCGGACAGCAACAAGGCAGCCGCTGCGGAGATCTCCGCGTCATCAGGCGCAAAGGCCTCCACAATGGGACCGATCTGCCCCGGGTGAATGCTCCACATACGCAAAAAACCCATCTGCCGCGCCTGGCGCGCATCTGAAAGCGTCTGCGCAATATTGGCGAAGTCTACCGTGGGATTGTGGGTAGGCGTTTTGCCCGCGGCATGGCAGGCTGCGAGGATCTCCACCTTGGCCCGGCGTAGCAGAGGATGGTCAAACTGCCCGGGGCTGCGCATCGCCTCGGCCGAGATCGCACCGTGGTGTGCACTGGTGAAGTCCATCTGCCCAAACGATAAGAAACGTACCTCGGGCAGGGCCGCGAGTTCAAAGGCCTGACGAACTGCGCCGTGGGTCTCTACCAGCAGCTGCACCGCAGGAAGCCGTTTCCCGGCCGACGCAAATGTCTGAGCCGCATGCGCAATGG
Source organism: Pseudomonadota bacterium (assembly GCA_041175005.1). Classification (GTDB taxonomy): domain Bacteria; phylum Pseudomonadota; class Gammaproteobacteria; order Burkholderiales; family Burkholderiaceae_A; genus Hahnella. The sequence continues at coordinate 2,924 of JBEDFV010000210.1, read as the reverse complement.
CCGAGCAGGCCTCAGACAGGCCCCCGACCTTGGGGATTGTTAGATACGAGAGCGTGGGCCGAAGACTGTGGGCAAGCACATGCAGGTCATCAGCAAAGGCCGGGTGCTCTAACGGGTGAATACGACAGCCAATGTGTGGTGGCGCCTCTGCCTGATTTGCTACCGCAACCAGAGCCCGCACCGATTCGGCTTCTGCGCCTGCAGGCGCTCCGTCTTCAAGATCTATCGTGACATCGAAATCATGACCACGGGCCGCCTGAAGGCCGAGCGCCTTAGTAAGCTTCTTGGGGTCGCCCGCGTAGTGCTCGCAGGCAACAACGGGCCCCTCCATGCCTCCTGTGGAGACCAAAACGTCCTCAGGATGAAGGCCCGCCATTGCCTACCGCTTGCCGTGAGGCAACTAGCCGAGCAGGTGCTTCACGCCGTCTTGCTCCTCAAGCAATTCGTTGAGGGTGTGCGTCATGCGCTCACGAGAGAAGCTGTCAATCTCCAGACCCTGCACCACACTGTATTCGCCATTGGCACAGGTCACAGGGAATCCGTACATCACATCTTTGGGAATCTCATAGTCCCCGTTCGATGCAATGCCCATAGTGACCCAGCGACCAGAGGTGCCGAGCACCCAGTCACGCATATGGTCAATTGCGGCATTGGCCGCAGAGGCTGCTGAGGAGAGGCCACGCGCCTCAATAATGGCGGCGCCGCGCTTGCCCACGGTGGGCAGGAAGGTGGAGCGATTCCATTCCTCGTCGTTGATCATGGCTTTCACCGATTGGCCAGCGATCGTGGCAAACCGGTAGTCGGCGTACATCGTGGGGGAATGGTTGCCCCAGACGCAGAGCTTCTCGATCTGCGATACCGGCTTGCCAGTTTTTGCAGCAATCTGTGAAGCGGCCCGGTTATGGTCGAGGCGCAACATGGCAGTAAAGCTCTTGCGCGGTAGATCGGGCGCAGACTTCATGGCGATATAGGCATTGGTGTTGGCGGGATTACCCACCACGAGCACCTTCACCCCACGGGAGGCAGAGGCATTGAGTGCCTTGCCCTGGGCCGTAAAGATCTGGGCGTTGGCCGACAAAAGATCTTTGCGCTCCATGCCGGGGCCCCTGGGACGCGCACCGACCAGCAGGGCGATGTCGGTATCTTTAAACGCGGTCGTGGGGTCGCTGTGGGCCGACATACCGGCAAGAAGCGGGAACGCACAGTCTTCTAGCTCCATCATGACGCCTTTGAGCGCCTTCTGGGCCTTTTCGTCTGGTATTTCCAGCAACTGCAGGATTACAGGCTGGTCTTTACCCAGCATTTCACCGCTGGCGATTCGAAACAAAAGGCTGTAGCCAATCTGGCCGGCTGCGCCAGTAACCGATACACGCATAGGGGATTTCTGCGACATCTGGTGCTCCTTAATGCATTAGAAACGGGTTAATAAGAAAGGGAATTTTGGAAGACGCTGCAGTTTAGGGTTCACCCTAGGCGGTGTCAAAGGCGCCGCCCTATAATACGCACACAAAAAAATACTTCAGGGAGCGCGAATGTCAGAATTGCCGCGAAAATCTCGCCCGCAGTTTCGGAATATCCATGTCAGTCAGATTCTGGCCTACAGGTTGCCGATCACGGGGGTGATGTCCATTTTGCACCGCATCAGCGGTGCCGCCATGTTTCTTTCCCTACCCATCATCGTCTGGCTCTTTGACCTAAGCCTCACCTCAGAACTGAGCTACGCCACGCTGATGGAGGTCACCGACTCAGTCCTCGTAAAGCTCATTCTCTGCGGTCTGGCCTGGGCCTTCATTCACCATTTTTTCGGCGGTGTGCGCCACCTTATCAGTGACATGCACATTGGCATTACCAAGGAATCAAGCCCCCGCATCGCATCGGTCTTTATGGGGCTCAGCCTGGTGGTCTCGCTCTTGGCCTGGTTATCGATCTTCGGAGTTCTCTAATGGCAGACGCCCCTATTGGTCAAAAGCGCCTCGTCGTGGGCGCACATTACGGTCTCAGAGATTGGCTCTCTCAGCGCATTACAGCCATTGTCCTTGGCTGCTACAGCGTTGTGCTGGTGCTAGCCGCGTTGCTTGCACCCGAACCCGGCTACTACGGCTGGTCCGGACTCTTTGCGCAGACCTGGATGAAGGTCTTCACCTTGCTGGCATTTCTTGCCTTTTTTTATCACGCCTGGGTCGGTGTACGAGATATTTGGATGGACTATGTCAAGCCCCTAGCGGTGCGACTGGCCCTACAAACTTTCACGATTGTCTGGCTGCTCGGATGTGCAATCTGGGCCATTGAAGTGCTCTGGAGGGTCTAAGTCATGGCAGAAGTTCAAATGCATCAAACCCGCCACCTGCCGCGCCGCCGCTTCGATGCGGTCATTGTGGGTGCGGGCGGTTCGGGCATGCGCTGCTCGTTGCAGCTGGCGGAAGCAGGGTTAAACGTGGCAGTGCTCTCTAAGGTCTTTCCTACTCGCTCCCATACCGTGGCGGCCCAAGGCGGGATCGGCGCGTCACTCGGAAATATGAGCGAGGACAACTGGTACTGGCACATGTTTGACACCGTCAAGGGGTCAGACTATCTCGGCGACCAAGATGCCATTGAGTTCATGTGTCGTGAGGCACCGAAGGTGGTGTACGAGCTCGAACACTTCGGTATGCCCTTTGACCGTAACCCCGACGGCACCATCTACCAGCGGCCGTTTGGCGGCCACACCGCCAACTATGGCGAAAAGCCGGTGCAGCGCGCCTGTGCAGCGGCCGACCGCACCGGTCATGCCATGCTGCACACGCTCTACCAGCAAAACGTCAAGGCCAAGACCAGCTTCTTCGTCGAGTGGATGGCGCTGGACCTGATCCGCGACGCCGACGGCGACGTGGTGGGCGTGACCGCGCTTGAAATGGAAACCGGCGATCTGTACATCCTCGAAGCCA
>JBEDFV010000209.1:0-3577 GCA_041175005.1 Pseudomonadota bacterium | reverse complement strand
TGGGCGCATGCTGGGTGGCCCAGGCAAGCCCGAAATTCAGCCAAGCCCATTTGGAAGAGGACCCCAGCGCCATGACTGCGCGCATGCTACCCATGCTCTGCCAGCGAATCGGCGCCTCTCTCGATCAGGTTGTCTACGCCACCACGCACCGATGGCGATATGCCCGGGTCTCAGTACCCCTAGGCGAGCCATTTCTCCGGTCAGACGATGCACGGCTCTATTGCGGCGGGGACTGGTGCCTCGGCCCCCGCGTGGAAGCGGCCTGGCAGAGCGGTAGGGCCATGGCAGAAGATATCCTTCTTCGTACACTAACCGACCGGTAACCGACCGTATTGCTTATGACCAGACACTGGCGACGATTTCTTCTCATCTCAGCGGGGATTTTCGGCGCGACTGGCGTCATGGCAGGGGCCTTTGCATCTCACGGGCTCTCTGCCCTCGTAGAGCCGAGACTCGTCGCAGTTTTCGAGATCGGCGCGCGTTACCAATTAGTCCACGCGGTGGCGATTTTAGCGCTCGCGGCGATGGCCCAGCATCCGGAGGCGGGGCGATGGGCAGTCTGGTCCGCCCTGAGCTTTACTTTTGGAATACTCGTGTTTAGCGGCAGCCTCTACCTCCGTGTACTTGCAGACCTACCGGTCCTTGGCGCGATCACCCCCGTCGGCGGGCTCGGGTTCATTCTGGGCTGGGCGGGTGTGATGGTTGCGGGCTGGCGCTCCGTGGATGGCGAATAATGAATAAGCGCGTCGTGGGCGCCCTTGCCCTTATTCTTCTCTTCAGCGGCTGTGTCGTTCGCACCCAAGACTTTCATTGCGTGCGAGAAGACGACACAAAAGTAAACTTTGAACTACGAATGTCGCCGACCTCGCTAGAGATCAAGGAAGTAACCTACGTTTTCCACGAGGAGAAAGGTGCGGAACGTATTTACAAACACAAGGGAAATGGCCACGAGGTGCGCTTTAACCCCTCAAGCGGACAGCTTCTTTTAAGTGAAACAGCGGGCCTAGCATGGAAATGCGAGCGCTACGAGCCATATTAGGTGTCTAAATAGCCTCTCTGCAGGCCCAGTAGCTATAGCGCAACATAGAAATACAACTCAGCGAGACCTTAGCGCATCAATCATTTCGTTGGTCCACGATGCTAAGTTGGCGGTCTTAACCCGCTGACCAAGCGCCTGCATCTGACTGCGTGCATCATGTTCAGGCATAGCGACTGCCCTACTAATGGCATCAAGCATGCTCCGGGCCGAGTACGGATGCGTACGGAGTGCCTCGTCGAGTTCAATCGCCGCGCCGGTAAACTCTGATAAGACCAGCACTCCCGGTTGACCATTCTTAGCTGCGACATATTCCTTTGCCACCAGATTAAGCCCATCGCGCAAGGGAGTTATCCAGCAGATATCTGCAGCCAGATACCAGGCAATCAAATCCTGAAATCGAATAGGAGAGGTAAAAAAGAGAATTGGTGTCCAGCTCGCTGTGGAGAATCGGCCATTAATTGCACCGACCCGTCTTTCTATCTCCTCTCTTACATCATCGTAAGCGCGTATTCCACTAGCCGGCGCCACAGAGGTGACGCAGAGCTTCACATGCCCAAGCAGATCTTGTCGGGTCTCTAGGAGCTGCTCATACGCCTGAAGCATTTCGCGCGTACCTTTTGTGTAATCGATGCGACCAATCGACAGAATGACTTTCTCAACACCAAGACTCTGACGAATCACTCCTGACTGTCTCATGGTCGTTGACGCCGCAGCGACCTTTGCAATCGCCTTGTCATCTACCCCAATTGGCGCAACATCCAGGTACACCGTACGCTCCATCATCGAAAGTGCCGAGGTATAGACACTCTCCTGCAAGATAGTGTCACGCTGCTGGAGCCGAGGCGCGGCAATAGTACGAGCCCTGCTTACCGCAGGCTTAATAAACGAACGAGCGCAGGAGGCAAAGTTTTCAGCATACCGCGGGGCATGAAACCCTATTCGGTCACAAGCCAGAAGACTCTCCAGTATTTCTTTGCGCCAGGGCAGAATGCCGAACATATCAGAGGCAGGAAACGGCGTATGGTGAAAGAAAGCAATCTTCACATCCGGACGCTGGCTGCGAATGTATCCAGGCACGAGCCAGAGGTTGTAATCATGAATCCAAATAGTGGCGCCTGTGTCTGCGACCTGACAGCTTGCCTCGGCAAAGAGCCGGTTGACCTGACGAAACTCGTCCCAGTTTGCGGCATCGTAGTCGAAGCGCTCAGTAAACGAATGCAGGATTGGCCAGAGTGCCGCCTTAGAGGTACGGTGATAAAACGAGTTGATTAGTGGATCAGTAAGGCCCACACACTGCACCTGCATGCTTGGGCTCGACGCCACCCGACGACGTTCGCTGAGCGTGCCAAGTTTTTCTTCCGGTACCTTATTCCATGCCAGCCATAGGCCATCGTCAAAATGACGAAAAAACCCCTTAAGTGTGGGAATGATGCCATTGGGACTTTTGGGCTCACGCAGTACTTTCTCACCCTTAACGACCACCTCTTCAAAAGGTAGCCGGTGGTAGACCACAACAAATCGCGCCATATCGGTCTCCTTTCTTGGTCTTCTATCTGCGTAACTGAGGGGGAGACTGAGGATGACTAAGCAGAGCCTCCATAATTCCTGCGGCCCCATGCTGCTCTGCCCGGTAGATCTGTGGTGCCTCTGGTAGTAACTCCAGCAGAGCTTTTTCTGCGTTACCAACCGCTACAGAAGGAAGCCCTAGCGAGAGCATTGAGAGGTCATTTAATGTGTCACCCGCCACGAGTACGCTCTCAGGCGCTATGCCGTGGTCTTGTAGAACGCGCCGTAATGTGCTGCCCTTGTTCACGCCTCTCGGGAGAACGTCGAAATACTTGTCGTCTGACAACAGCCCATCGAAGCCCATTGCTTCAACGATGTCTTTACCCTGAAGCGCGAGGGGCGTATGTGCGTAGAAGTAGCTCTTGCGAAACGGCCCAATACCGTCCTGCGGCATTAGACCCTCTAAATGGGCGAGTGCTGGGGTAACGCGCTGATGACCATCTGCCCAGCAGCGTGCGATCTCATTTTGCAGATCCGGCATCGGACAGCTGCCATCACCCACATAAATGGACGTACCAACATCGCAAATCAGCAGGTCGGGCTGCGGCAGAACGTCATTCGCAAGTAAGGCCTGAACACTCTGAAACGACCGCCCCGTGACAAAGACCAACCCCATGAGATGACGATGCCCCTCAATAAAGGCGTAGAGCTCTCGCCGGGCGTCTTCGCTACCACCCAGAAAGGTTCCATCAAGATCGGTGGCGAGCGTGCAAGGGCGGCTTATATATTTGTACAAATAAGCCATGCCGAGATAGTAGCAGACTCTTTAGAGCTGCCCAACAACAAACTACAAAATATTAAGAGGTATTTAGAGTGAAGCCTCAAAAAGCCGCTGCCCCATCTTCAGCACCGACCCCGTCTGAATGCCGTCGGCCAAGGAGAACTCGGCTGGTAGCATCAAGATGATGGTTGAACCATGCTCAAACCAGCCAAGCTCTTGGCCCTTGGTAAATCGATAGTCCACAGGCAAGG
>JBEDFV010000208.1:0-3226 GCA_041175005.1 Pseudomonadota bacterium | reverse complement strand
CGCTTGGGGTAGAGGCCTTCAAAACAGAGGTCCTCGAACTCGCGAAAAATCTCATTGAGCCCAAGCCGATGGGCAATGGGCGCGTAAATATCGAGGGTCTCACGCGCCACCCGTGTGCGTTTGGCTGCCGAGGTTGCCGACAGGGTGCGCATGTTGTGCAGGCGGTCGGCAAGCTTTATGAGTATGACCCGTACATCGTCGGCCATGGAGAGGAGCATTTTTCGGAAGTTTTCCGCCTGCGCCTCTTCGCGGTCGCGGAAGCTTACCTTCTCAAGCTTGGTGAGGCCCTCGACGAGCATGGCCACCGTAGATCCGAATTGCTCGGCGATCTGCACGCGGGTAATGCCACAGTCTTCCACCGTATCGTGCAGCAGGGCCGCGATGAGGGCATCGGCATCAAGATGCCACTGGGTGCAGACCTCTGCAACCGCCAGCGGATGGGAGATATAGGCCTCACCCGACTGACGTGTCTGCCCAAGATGGGCCGCATCGGCGAACCGAAAGGCCTCGACGAGTCGGGCCTGATCTTCTGTGGAGAGGTAGTCTGCGCGCTCAAGGAGCGGAGCTACCGAGATGACGCCTGCCGCAACGGGGGGCGGGGAGGCGCTGGGGGCGAGACCTGTTGCCATAGCGGATCCGTTGGTGGGTAAACGGAGTCAGGCGGCAGGGCACGCCATACAGACTTACATGGGAACCTTGCGCAGCATCTCTCTGCCGATATGGCCGGAGGCGATCTCGCGCAGGGCGACCACGGTGGGCTTGTCGCGGGCGTCGACTTTGGGGGTGGCACCCTGCGCGAGTTGGCGCGCGCGATAGGTGGCAGCCAGGGTAAGTTCGAAGCGGTTAGGCACCTTTTCGAGACAGTCTTCTACGGTGATGCGGGCCATGGGGGGAGTCCTTTAGTTTTGTGGTGACAGTGCCGACCGAACGATGGCCTTAAGTTCCGTTAAAGCCTTCGTAAATTCTTGATTCATAATAACATGATCGAATTCGTCGGCATGGGAAATTTCCTCTTCGGCTGCCTGAATACGCCGCTCAATCACCTCTGCGGTGTCTTGGCCCCGACCCTGTAGTCGCTGTCTCAGGGTGTCAAGCGATGGGGGCAGAATAAAAATGCTGCACAAGGCTTCTTTGGGAAAGCTCTGTCGAATCTGTCGCGCGCCCTGCCAGTCTATTTCTAGTAGCACCGCCTGACCCCGCGCGCACTGCGCCTGAATCCAGGCCCGCGATGTGCCGTAGTAGTTGCCGTGGACATGGGCCCATTCGAGGAATTCCCCCTGGGACTTACGAGACAGGAAATCGGGCTCGCTGGTAAAAAAATATTCACGCCCATTGACCTCCCCTGGCCGGGGTGGTCGCGTGGTGGTGGAGACCGAGAGGGCAAGGGATAAGGCCGGATCGTCTAAGAGGGCCCGCACGAGGCTCGTCTTTCCGGCACCAGAGGGTGCGGCAATGATAATCAGCTGACCACCACCTGGGTCTCGCTTACTCGGGGAATGCGCGGTCATTGGATGTTCTGTACCTGCTCGCGGATCTGTTCGATGGTGAGTTTCATCTCCATGGAAATCTGGGTGAGGCCAATACTTGCGGATTTTGCGCCAAGGGTATTGGCCTCCCGGTGTAGTTCCTGGCAGAGAAAATCAAGCCGTTTGCCTTGTGGCTGATCACTCGGGCGTGCCAGGGTCTGTGTCATGGATTCGATGTGGGCCCGCAGGCGGTCGATCTCTTCGGCAATGTCTGCGCGGCTCGCTGCCGCGTGGGCCTCTTGTTGAATACGGTCTGTGATGAGGGCCGCAAGATCCTGCCGATGGATCTCTGTAGTGGCCCCCTGACCAAAGGCCTCTTCAAGCCGCGCCTGAATTTTTTGTCGTTGGGCCTCAAGGGCTTCGGGCAGCAGCACTGCGGCCTGTTGTCGTAGGGCCTCAAGGCTGGTCAACCGCTCCTGTATGGTCGCGGCGAGCTTCTCGCCTTCTGCCTGCCGGGAGGTTTCAAGGCTCTGTAGCGCAGCCTCAAATACCGACATGACTATCTCTCGGTGATTCTCCTCCGACGGAGACGGTGGCGCCTCAAGCACCCCAGGAAAGCCCAGTAGTTCTGACATGCTCCAGGCCCGTATCGCATCCGGGCGGCCCTCGCGGAGCTCTGACTGCAGGGCAATGAGGCGCTCCACGATGTCGCGGTCCACCGCTGGAAGGGTTCTTCCTGCAGAGGCTTCTCGAAGAATGGAGATGCGGACCTCCACCTTGCCGCGGGGCAGCAGCCGTGCGAGTCGGTCACGCATCGCGGGCTCGAGGCTGCGCAGGTCGTCTGGCAGTCGCAGGCTGAGTTCGAAGAATCGATTATTTACCGATCGAATATCCACCTGCACAAGGCCAAGCGGGCAAGGCATCTGGGCGGAACCGAATCCGGTCATGCTGCTAACAGTCATAGACACGGTATTGTACGGACTCTGGATACCGTTTCACTCTAAAGGAGTTGTCATGTCTGAGAATCCCACGGGCCCCCTGACGCGCGCGGGGCAGAGGCCTGCCGACCGACTGCGACCGGTCCACCTGCATCGTCGTTACACCTGCCACGCGGAGGGCTCGGTGCTTGTCTCGTTTGGACAGACCCGGGTGCTCTGCACGGCCTCTGTGGAAGAGAAGGTACCGGGTTTTTTGCGCGGGGCTGGACAGGGATGGGTGACGGCGGAGTACGGCATGCTGCCGCGGTCCACCCATACCCGAACCGACCGTGAGGCGGCCCGGGGCAAGCAGTCCGGCCGCACCTTGGAGATTCAACGTCTTATTGGACGCTGCCTGCGGGCGATCGTAGATCTGAAGGCGCTGGGGGAACGCACGATCACGGTGGATTGTGATGTCTTGCAGGCCGATGGCGGAACCCGGACGGCAAGCGTGACGGGCGCCTGCCTGGCCGTCTTTGATGCGCTGACCACCTTGGCCAGCCGTCAGTCGACAGAGGAGGCCCGCGCCCTTATCCGGTCTGCCTTTCGTGAGCCGGTCGCGGCCGTCTCGGTGGGCATTGTGCAGGGGCAGGCCCTGCTCGATCTCGACTACACCGAAGACTCGGGCTGCGAGACCGACATGAATATCGCCATGCTCGGCTCGGGTGGGTTTATTGAACTGCAGGGAACCGCTGAGGGGGCGCCCTTTACGCGTGAAGAATTGACTGTACTGATTGACCTCGCGGCCCAGGGCATTGCGCGTCTGCACGGACTGCAGCGGCT
>JBEDFV010000207.1:0-3622 GCA_041175005.1 Pseudomonadota bacterium | reverse complement strand
TTGGAGCCACCCGTATCGACGCCAATCTCCCGCAGAATAGCGATCGAGGCGTTGCGCATGATCTGGTATTCCTTGTCGGTAAGCGTCTGTGCGGGCGCCACCGTAATCGAATCCCCGGTGTGAATACCCATGGGGTCGAGGTTCTCAATAGAGCAGACGATGATGCAGTTATCTGCCTTATCGCGCACCACCTCCATCTCAAACTCTTTCCAGCCGATCAGCGACTCTTCGATCAGGAGCTCGCGTGTGGGCGAAGCCTCAAGGCCCCGTTTGCAGATGGTCTCGAATTCTTCGGCGTTGTAGGCAATGCCACCGCCGGTGCCGCCCAGGGTGAAACTTGGGCGAATCACCATCGGAAACCCTGCGCTTCCAGTAAGGGTCGCAATCTGTCGTTGGACCTGCCAGGCCTCTTCCATAGAATGGGCCACCCCCGACTGGGCGGATTCCAACCCGATTTTGGTCATGGCCTGCTTGAACTTCTGACGGTCTTCGGCCTTCTCAATGGCCTCTTCCCGCGCACCGATCAGTTCTACGTTGAACTTTGCAAGGACCCCCTCACGGGCGAGGTCGAGGGCACAGTTCAGTGCGGTCTGCCCCCCCATGGTGGGCAGTAAAGCATCAGGACGTTCTTTTTCAATGATGCGGGCGACCATCTGCCAGGTAATGGGCTCGATGTAGGTGACATGAGCCGTCTCTGGGTCGGTCATGATGGTGGCCGGGTTACTGTTGACCAGCACCACCTTAAAGCCCTCTTGCTTAAGCGCCTTGCAGGCCTGGGCGCCAGAGTAGTCGAACTCGCAGGCCTGGCCAATAACAATGGGCCCCGCGCCGATGATCAGGATTGTCTTGATATCCGTGCGCTTAGGCATGTGCCACCCCCTTGGCCGCCTGACCCATGGCGACAAAGAACGGGTCGAACAATGGAATGATGTCGTGTGGCCCAGGGCTTGCCTCCGGGTGCCCCTGGAAACAATACGCAGGGGCCTGGGTGTGGGCGAGACCCTGAATAGAGCCATCAAACAACGACACGTGGGTCACCTTGAGGTGTGCGGGCAGACTCTGTGGATCGACCGCAAATCCATGATTCTGTGAGGTGATGAACACACGACCCGAGGCGAGGTCTTGTACAGGGTGATTTGCACCGTGGTGACCGAACTTCATCTTCAGGGTCTTCGCGCCAGCCGCAAGCGCCATGATCTGATGGCCCAGGCAGATACCGAAGAGCGGTAGCCTGTCGTCCATAGCCTGCCGGGCGACCGCAATCGCGTAATCGCAGGGCTGCGGGTCTCCCGGCCCGTTTGAAAGAAAGATGCCCTGGGGCTTGAGTGCCAGGGCCTCGGCATAGGGGGTCTTGGCAGGCACCACGGTGATTTTGGCGCCACGATCCGCCAAGAGTCGCAGAATGTTGTGTTTGATACCGAAGTCGTAAGCCACCACATGCGGAGCGTCTTGCGCTTGCCGCGGCAAGGCGGGCGCAGCCGACCCCGGGAGGCGCCAACTGCCCTCTGTCCATGCATAGGCTTTCTTGGTGGAGACACCCTGGGCCAGGTCTGCACCCACCAGGCCCGCAAAACCCCGCGCAAGATCCACCGCACGTGCGGCCAGGGCCGCACGGTCTTGCGCAGTCGGTAGGCTCGCCTGCCCGGTGAGAATGGCGCCCGACTGCGCCCCCGTCTCACGTAGACGTCGGGTCAGTGCGCGGGTATCCACCCCCGCGATGGCCACGACACCGGCCTTTGACAGGGCCTCGGACAGACTGCGCTGACTGCGAAAATTCGAGACCACCTGGGGCAGATCCCGAACAATCAGGCCAGCTGCCTGAACGCCAGACGATTCGTTGTCTTCCTCGTTCCAGCCCGTATTTCCAATATGTGGATAGGTCAGTGTGACCAGTTGCTGGCAATAGCTTGGGTCCGTGAGGATTTCTTGGTATCCGGTGAGGGCGGTGTTAAAGACCACCTCTCCGAGGGTCTGCCCTAAGGCCCCAATCGACACGCCATCAAAGACGGTGCCATCGGCAAGCGCAAGTACCGCAAAAGGGAAAACTGGAGAGGCAGACGAGGAAAAACCGGCCGAGTCGGTCTGGGCCGCGGCCAACAGCTGGCGAACCTGCAAAATGGACTCCTTGTAATTTGGTCGATTATAAAGGAGCAGGCTGTCGTGCTAAGGGCCCTGAAAAAGACGATTGGGACCACGGGGTCTATGGCCCCCGGGGCCGAAGGCCCGCGTTAGGCCGCCGCCACAAAAATCGAGATGCTGAGAAACAGGCCCAAGAGCCAGACCAAAGAGCGGGCGAGGGCCCAGTTGGCCACATAGGCCACGATGTAGCCAATGCGGGCAAGCACAAAGGCCACGGCAAACTGATCTACCGAGTCTTGCGGCCCCGCCACAGTATGGGCGGCTAGGACGGCAAGCCCAAAGATAATTAAGGCTTCCCAGCTATTCTGCTGGGCGGCCACCGCCCGGGCCCGAAAGCCTTCCTGTCTCGCCAGCCAGTCACGGGGCCTGGCATTGTCATAGCCCTCGCCGCCTGCCTTGGAGATCCCCGCACAGACGATCGGCAGAAACATCGTAATTAAGAGGCACCACAAGGCGGTGGTCATTTAGGTAGATCCTTTCTCTCTTCGGTCTCGAAACGCCTGGGCAATCGTGCCCAGATCCACATATTCCAGCTCGCCCCCGACCGGTACGCCGCGCGCTAGTCGGGTAATCCGCAGCGGCGGATCCCGCGACAAGGCCTGTAGCAGCCCAGAGATCGCATGGGCGGTGGCCTCGCCCTCCGGCGTGAAGTTGGTCGCAAGAATCACCTCAGCCAGGGCAGGGTCCTGCGCACGCACCAGCAGCCGTTCCAGCGGAAGCTGCGCAGGCCCAAGACCATCCAGCGGAGAAATTCTGCCCATGAGGACGAAATAAAGCCCGCGATAGGTACGCGTCTGTTCCACCACCAGAAGGTCTGCCGGGCTCTCCACCACGCAGAGTTGGCTGGGGTCGCGCCCCTCGTCCTGACAGGTGGGACAGACCGGCTGCTCAGAAAAGGTATTGCAGCGACGGCAGGGCTGCAGCCGAGACAACGCATGCAGCAACGCCTGACCGAGCTGTTCTGCGCCATCCCGGTCGTGCTGTAGAAGATGAAAGGCCATGCGCTGGGCCGTCTTCGGACCGACTCCGGGAAGGCGGGCAAAAGATTCGGTCAGCGCTGCAAGGCTTGGCGGCGCCCCCGCCGCTGCGAGGCCCGATGGGCTTGATGCCACGGGGCTAAACCGCCTTTAGAGTCGAAATCCCGGGGGCAGAGGCAGGCCGGCCGTCGCGGCGGACATACGCTCGTTAGAAATATGTTCCACCTTGGTCACCGCATCGTTAATGGCCGCCACCAAGAGGTCTTGAAGCGTCTCTCGATCGTCCGGATCGTTGGTCATGAGGCTCGGATCAATCGTGAGCGATTTCACCTGGTGCTTGCCGGTCATGACGAGCTTTACCAGGCCAGAGCCCGCCTGCCCCTCGGCCTGAAGGTCGCCCAGAGACTCTTGGGCCTGCTTAATCTTTTCCTGCATCTGCTGGGCCTGGCGCATGAGCCCGGCAATCTGGCCTTTCATCATCATGTCTCTCCTAGAGGGGGCGGGGA
>JBEDFV010000206.1:0-4108 GCA_041175005.1 Pseudomonadota bacterium | reverse complement strand
CTGGCTGCGGCCGATCGTGGGGCGGCTGATGACCTGGTTTGGGCCCAGAGGTATGTCCTTTGCGCGTGCGCGCATTGAGATGAAGGCCGCGGAGACGATGATCCATTTGGCACGGGAGACCCCCGGGCGGATGAAGTCGATGGTCCCGGACCATGTCCGCCGTATTGCCGCCGGGGTGCTTCGGGAGCCCTAATTGGCAGCGGCTCCTGGCTACCTGGGGAAAACACCCTCCAGCAATGTCTTCAGTGTTTTTCCGGAGATCTCTATACTCAGTCGAGATTTAACCTCTAATCGGAGACACTATGAAAAGACGTGAGTTTGTAGCGGGTACTGGAATGGCTGGCATTCTTGCAGCGGGCGTTGCCCCTGCCGTGCGGGCCCAAGAGACCATTCGTTGGCGCCTGGCCTCGAGCTTTCCGAAGGCCCTGGACACAATTTATGGCGCCGCGGAAACCTTTGCGGCGAAGGTGAATGCAGCCTCTAATGGTCGGCTTACGGTCAGTGTGCACGCCGGTGGAGAGATCATCCCGCCGTTTGGGGTGGTTGACGGCGTGCAGCAGGGCACCATCGAAATGGCCCACACGGCACCGTATTACTTCTTTGGAAAAGATCCCACCTTTGCCATCGACTGCGCAATTCCCTTTGGCCTGAACTCGCGCCAGATGACCGCCTGGATGTACGACGGTAACGGGCTCAAGCTCTTCCGTGAGTTCTATGCCGACTACAACATCGTGAACTTCCCCATGGGGAATACGGGTGCGCAGATGGGCGGCTGGTATCGCAAAGAGATCAAGGGGCTGGCGGACATCAAAGGCATGAAGATGCGGATCGGTGGTTTCGGCGGCAAGATCCTCGAACTCATCGGTGGTGTGCCCCAGAACATTCCCGGTGGGGAGATCTATCAGGCCCTGGAGCGTGGCACCCTCGATTCCACCGAGTGGGTTGGCCCCTATGATGACCTTAAGCTTGGCTTCTACAAGGTAGCCAAGAACTACTACTACCCCGCCTGGTGGGAAGGTGGTCCCCAGCTGTCACTCTATGTGGGCAAGAAGGCGTTTGATGCACTGCCGAACGATCTGAAGGCGATTGTTGAAGGCGCGGCTGCCTATGCCCACACCGAGATGCAGGCGAAGTACGATGCCCGTAATCCCGGTGCGTTGCGTGAACTGGTGAAAAATGGCACCAAGCTCTTTGCCATGCCTAAGCCCATCATGGATGCAGCCTTTAAGGCCGCCCAGGGTTACTACGCCGAGTTGTCGAAGACCAATCCGCGTTGGCAGAAGGTCTACGGTGACTATGAGAGCTTCCGCCGTAATTCAAACCAGTGGTTCCGCTTTACCGAAGCACGGTTTGACAGCTACATGCAGGGGGCAAAGCTGTAGTCATCCTTACGCCCTCACAAAAAAAGCCCGGCAAAGACTGCCGGGCTTTTTTTTGGAGATTTTTTTGGAGTGTGTTTCGATCTATTTCTGCTGCTTCATTTCGCGCAGCAGTGCTGCAGCTGGGTCGTCTTCTGCAGACTCTTCGGCCTCGCCCTCGGCCCCTTCGGCCTTCTCGGGCGCATCCATACCCTCGTCCTCGTCTGTGCGTTCTGCATTCGGGTCCTCGGATTCGTCTAGAGGCTCGGCCATCGGGAGTTCGACTTCTACGTTCGAAGACACCGGCGGCTTGTAGTCCCCCAAGAAGTGGGCAGGGTAGAAGATCACCGCTAGGGTCATGAGAACCTGGAGCACGACAAATATCAAGGCACCTCGATAGATCTGGGCCGTTTTAATGCCTTCAATCACCTTTCCACTGACCTTATCCACGTAGTCCTGGGCTGGGGCGACGCTCCGTAGGTAGAAGAGCGAGAAGCCAAAGGGGGGTGTCAGGAAGGACGTCTGCAGAATCATGGCCAGGATGATACCGAACCAGATAAGGTCAACACCGAGGCTGTTGGCTACCGGCACGAGTAGCGGCACGACGATAAAGGCGATTTCAAAGAAGTCGAGGAAGAATCCAAGCACAAAGACCAGGAGCGTGACCAGCAACAAGAAGCCCGTCTGGCCCCCTGGAAGATGCTCAAAGAGGGACTCCACCCAGATATGTCCATCGGCGGCATTGAAGGTAAAGGAAAAGATGGTGGAACCCACCAGAATGAACATTACGAAAATCGAGAGTCGTGTGGTCTGGTCGAGAGACTGCCCGAGGTTGGCAAAGTTGAGGCGCCGCTTTGACCAGGCCATCACCAGGGCGCCGACAGCCCCCATAGCACCGCCCTCGGTGGGCGTTGCGATGCCGAGAAAAATCGTGCCGAGCACAAGAAATATGAGCACAAGGGGCGGTATGAGGGCGAAGGTGACCCGCTCTGCAATGACCGAGAGCAGCTTGAACCCGGTGAAATGGTTTAGCAGCGCCGCCAAGAGCGCGAAGAGGCTAGCGATGGTGACGGAGAGTACGACCAGTTCATCGGCGGGCGCTGGGTCGGTTCTCCCGAGTAGGGGCCCCATGACAGCATCGTGGATGGAGTACCAGCCAAAGCCCGCCAGGGCGGCAGCGGCGAGTAATACAAGCAGCGATCGATAGCCGGTGCTTCCATCAGCCTCTTTGTAGACGCGGGCTTCGGGGGGAAGGGCGGGTACCGCCGATGGCTTAATAATCGCCAGTGCGGCCAGAAAGACGAGATAGACCAAGACCAGAATGAGTCCGGGCTTCAGTGCAGCGCTGTACATATCGCCCACCGACCGCCCCATCTGGTCCGCCAGCACGATGAGCACCAGTGAGGGGGGGATGATCTGAACCAGGGTGCCTGCCGCCAGGATAGATCCTGTGGCGATTGATCGGTTGTAGTTGTACCGCAGCATGATGGGCAGCGAGATCAGCCCCATGGAAATCACGGCGGCGGCGATCACGCCGGTGGTTGCTGCGAGCAATGCGCCGACCAGCACCACTGCAATAGCTAGGCCCGACCGCACGGGCCCGAAGAGCTGACCAATGGTGTCGAGAAGGTCTTCGGCCATACCGCTACGCTGCAGAATGATTCCCATAAATGTGAAGAAGGGAATCGCCAGGAGCGTGTCGTTTTGCATAATGCCGAAGATGCGTAACGGCAGCGCCTGAAACAATGCGGGCGTGAAGAGCCCGAGGGCAAGGCCGATAAGGCCAAAGCCCAAGCCTACGGCCGCAAGCCCAAAGGCCACCGGAAACCCGCTGATTAAGAGCAGAAAGAGCCCCACAAACATAAAGACGGGGAACTGGGACGTGAGCAGTTCGATCACGTCGGTAACTCCTTCTCATCTTTCACGAGGTCCGCATCTTTGTTTCCTGCAGCGGCCAGCGGATCAGGGCCGATATCGAATAGAAAGCTCAGTCGCTTGTGGAGTTCGGCGAGTGCCTGGAGCAGCAGCAGGCTCATACCCAGCGGAATCATGAGCAGCACAGGCCATCGGATCAGCCCGCCTGCATTCTGCGACATCTCGCCGCTGACAAAGGCGATCGAAAAAAGTGGCCAGGAGAGCCAGGCAACAAACAGGCTGGTGGGAATCAGGATGAGCAGAATTCCGGCCGCATCGATCACGTTTCGGGTCTTGGCAGAGAGTCGGGCAGAGATAAAGTCGATACGCACATGGGCGTTGTGCAGAAAAACATAGCCCGCACCGAGCATGAATACGGCGGAGAAGAGGTACCACTGCCCTTCGAGCAGGGCGTTCGAGCTGTTGGAGAAGACCTTACGCACGATCGCATTGCCAGCGCTCAAGAGTACGGCTGCAAAAATGAGCCAGCGCAGGCCATGACCAATCCAGCTCGATAGTCTGTCGATGAGCGCAACAACGGGAGCGGTGGTGGTGAGGAGACTTTTCACTATGCACCGATTGTGCCTGAGCTTTGGCCTGCGCCCGCCGCTTTTTGCGGCATCGTGCACACCCTCGCGGCTCAGTAATTTCCCTAGACCAACGTAAAATGTGACAAATGAGGAATGCAAATAAACCGTGCGGCGTCGGCAGTCGTTTTTTGGGAACCGCGCTGTGTCTCTAGGTTATGCCGCTTACGCCGCTTTTTATCTCCGGGCGATGGCCTTGGTCGTGAGTCTCGGACCTTTACTCGGATGTGGCGGGGAACCAAAGACCGA
>JBEDFV010000205.1:0-2792 GCA_041175005.1 Pseudomonadota bacterium | reverse complement strand
GCCCCAGGCCCCGCCTGAGGATTTGCCGTCGATTCCAATCCATCGTCAACCCGCCTCCCCCGTCGTATCGATCTTTTTTTACCCGTCCAACGCTACCGCCACCCGCACCGAGGCGGCTTCTGCCGCGTGATGTCCCGTTAGACCTCTACACCCAGCAGCCAAGCCACCAGCGAGAAGCTAAAAAACGAGATCACGGTGGTGACCAGAATAATCCGGGCAATGCGGCTATTGTCGGCACCAAAACGCTCTGCCAGCAAGGAGACGTTGCTCGCCGAAGGCAGTGCGGCACAGAGCACCATCACCGCCAGGGTGAAGGGATCTGGCCCAAAACCTATGCTGGCAAGGCCCAGGCCGAGCCCCCAGATCATGAGCGGGTGGACCAAGAGCTTCAGCACCACCACATCCAGATACGGCTGGTGCTGAAAGTCAGCCCGCTGTGCGTAGACGGCCGAACGCCAGAGCACCGCGCCAATGGTAAAGAGGGCGACTGGGGAGGCCGCGTTGCTCAGCAGCCCCACGAGCTTCTCTAATGGCCCGTACAGATATATGCCCAACCACGAGGACACCGCGCCAGCAACAATCGCAATCGGCATGGGGTTGCGGGCAATAGCCTTCAGGGAAGAACGCAGCGTCGCCCAGGCGCCGCCTTTGTGATCAGACTCCGCCAAGGCAAGGCAGCCCGAAGAGACCACAATCATGTCAATGGCAATCATCAGAATGACCGGGCCGGCGGCCTGTGGTCCCATGAGGGTGACAAGAAGGGGGACGCCAATAAATCCCGCATTCGGGAAGGCAGCGGTAATGGCGCCGAATGCACCATCCTTCATAGACAGGCCATTGCGCCGGGCTAAGACCACCGACACCGCCACCAGAACGACCGCAGAGACCCCATAGACCACCGCCACTCGGGGATCTACTAATTTTTCGAAGGGGGTCTTGGCCCCAAACTCAAAAAGCATGCAGGGCAGGGCGAAATAGAGCACAAAACTATTGAGCCCTGGAATGGCCGATAACGGCACCAGTCCCGCCCGTGCAGCCACATACCCCATCAGTACCAGCCCAAAAAAAGGTGCCGTCACCAGAAAAATTGCGTCCAAACATCCTCCCTCTAGGATTGCGCTACGCTTCTATTTCTTAACATTATCTCTCTCCCCAAAGGATCCTTCATGCACGCCCCTGCCCTTCGAAGCCTTCTGAGCGGTCTCTGTGTTTCGGTACTCGTACTGGCCAACGGCTTCGCCTCTGCACAGCAATACGGCGACGACAAATACAAGCCCTCCGTGGGGCAAGATGGAAAAGACGTTATCTGGGTACCCACCCCCGATGAGATGGTGACCAAGATGCTCTCCACGGCCCAGGTCTCATCCGACGATCTGGTCTATGACTTGGGCGCCGGGGACGGAAAAATTGCCATCGCCGCAGCACGACAGTTCGGCGCACGCGCCGTGGGCATCGAATTCAACCCCGACATGGCCTCTCTGGCCCAACGCAACGCGGAGCGTGCCGGCGTGGGCGGCAAGGTGAAGATTATTCGTGGCGACATTTTTGTTGAAGACTTCAGCCAGGCTAGTGTGGTGACTCTCTACCTACTGCCCGATCTCAACCTGCGACTCAAGCCGATCATCCAGAAGATGAAGCCCGGTACCCGGGTCGTTTCACACTCCTTTGATATGGGCGACTGGGAGCCAGACCAGACCATTCAGACATCGGTCGCACGCGGCTTTTATTGGGTTGTACCGGCGCGGGTGGAAGGCAGTTGGTCCCTAAAGATCCCCGGCCAGCCAAAGCCTGCCCAACTCAAGCTGGTTCAGAAGAATCAGAAGCTTGAGGGCACCATTTCGGTGGGCGGCCAGACCCTTCCCATAGAATCAGGCCGTATGTCGGGCGCCGAAATGCGGTTTGAATATCCTGCCGCCGACAAAAAGTCCAAGGTCGCCGTCACCGCAACCGTCTCCGGGGGGCAGCTGATAGGCCAGCTGGTCACCACCGCCGCACCGCTTGACGTCTCGGGGCAGCGGCAGTAAGCCGCTAAAAAATCAGACACGCTTCATCTCTCTTTTATTCCCACACAAAGGTCTTGTATGGCCACTGATTTGTCCGCAGGAATCACCACAGAACCGCAGAAAGTCTTGCGGCCGCTCGGGGCCATTGCCATCGTTGTCGGCATTGTTGTGGGGGCGGGAATCTTCAAGACCCCGAGCATGGTGGCTGGCATAACCCAAGACGCCGGCTGGCTGGTAGCCGTCTGGATCTTTGGTGCGGTGATCTCCCTAGCGGGCGCCCTCTGTTACGCCGAACTCTGTACCCGCTACCCCCATGCAGGCGGTGACTACCACTTCCTCACCAAGGCCTACGGCAAAGACCTCTCGTTCTTGTACGCCTGGGCAAAGGCCATGGTGATCAATACCGGATCCATTGCGCTTCTGGCCTTTGTCTTTGGCGACTACATGTCCAAGGTCTTGAGCCTGGGAGAGTATTCCTCCGCCCTCTGGGCCTTTGGTATTGTCGCGCTCCTCACAATAACCAATATCGTGGGGCTGCAGGCCTCCACCCGCATTCAGACCGCCCTCATTGTGTTGGAACTCGTTGGGCTTCTTGCGATCGTGGTGGCGGGCTTCTCTGCGGCCACGCCCGAGACGGTGCCCACCACCGCCTTTGCAAACGCCCCGCCCCTGGGCCTGCTGGGGCTCGCCATGGTCTTTGTTCTGCTCACCTTTGGGGGATGGAATGAGGCCGCCTACATCTCCTCCGAGGTCAAGGGAGGGCCGCGGGCTATCGTGGGGGTTCTGGTG
>JBEDFV010000204.1:0-3077 GCA_041175005.1 Pseudomonadota bacterium | reverse complement strand
GACGGTATGGCAGTCTCCGAATGGTCGCGCATCGGTACCTGCATGGTCAGCGAAACCCGCGGCGCCACTGGGCACCGCGGTCAAGCGCAGCAACCAGGGCCTGCCGATCTTGCGTATCGAGCGCCTGCGTGATCTCGACAAAACTGAGGTTCCACTGCGGTATCAGGTCGAGAACCGACTGGCGATTCTGCAGCAGGATATCAGCCCAGAGTTCTGCAGATGAGGCGGCGATACGGGTGGTGTCGCGCAGGCCCCCACCATAGAGGCTCTGGGCCGCAGTGGCTGAAGCGCTGGTAGCGAGCATTCCCGCAAGGCCATAGGCCAGGAGATGGGGAAAGTGGCTGATCGCCGCCAACAACGGGTCGTGGTCTTGGATCGGCAGCTGGCTTGGAATTGCGCCAAGACCTGCCCAGAAGGCCTCGACCTCTGCCACTGCCTCCTCCCCAGAAGACGCCAGGGGAGAGATGAGCACCCGCGCACGGCGAAAGAGGTCCGCGTGGGCGGCCTGCGGACCATTATGCTCGGCCCCCGCCATGGGATGACTCGGTACAAAGGCCCGTGCAAAAAACATCCGCGTTTCTTCAGAGCGAGACGCATCAGCCAGAAGGCGATCCATCCCCTCGACCACAGGCCCCTTGGTACTCCCAATTTCGGTAAGCCAGGTCCACGGATACTGCAGATGATGGTCTGCAAGCGGGCCCAACAGCGAGGGGAGCACGGATACCGGCGCCGCCAACACAACCGCGGTCTGCAGCTGGGCTGCCGAATGCGCCTGGCCGATCGCCTCCAAGGCCTGGGCCAGAGAGACAAAACCCCGATCGACGAGGCCAAGGTCGACCGCCGCCTGAGCATGCACCGGATCAACGCCCCAGATGGCTCGGGCCCGGCCATGGGCCCGGGCTGCAGCCGCTACCGAGCCCCCCATGAGCCCCGTACCCACTACCAGGAGTCGTTCGATCATCTACTCGCCGGGCTCATGAAAAGAAACCTCTACGCGGCTGCGGCCGTCTGCAGACTCTCGAGCGCCTTGGGGAGCGCCGCGAGAAAGGCCGCGTTTTCTTGTTCGGTACCAACGGAAATTCGAAGATAGGCGGGTAGGCCATAGCCCTGGACCGGGCGGGTGATGACACCGAAGGCCAGCAAGGCCTCAAAGAGCTTCTGGCCAGAACGCTGGGCAGGGCTGGCAAGCCCGGTGAGATCGGCCAGTACAAAGTTACCCCAGGAGGGCAGGCAACGAATCTTCAGGGCCGCAAGCCCATGGGCCAGTTGGGCGAGCCCCGCGCGGTTCAAGGCATAGGAGGTCTGGAGAAAGTCCTCGTCGTAGAGGGCTGCCGCCGCTGCTGCCTGGGCAAGCGTATTGACATTAAACGGCTGTCTTACCCGGTTTAGGAGGTCGGTAACCTGCGGACTCGCAACCCCGTAGCCCACGCGCAGGCCCGCAAGCCCATAGGCCTTAGAAAACGAACGTGAAACAAGCAGGTTCGGAAACTCGCGTACCCAGTCGAGGGCCGGATAGCGGTCCTCCGGCGGGAGGTACTCGGTATAGGCCTCATCGAGAACGACCAGTACCGACCGAGGAACCGAACGAATGAAACCATGGATCTCTGGGCCAGGAATAAAACTGCCTGTGGGATTGTTGGGGTTTGCAACCCAGACCACGGTGGTAGCCGGTGTGATGGCCTTTGCCATCGCGGAGAGATCATGACCCAGATCTGCCTGCCGGGCGGGTACCACCACCAGCTTGGCACCCACCGCCTGGGAGGCCAATGCATAGACCGCAAACGAATGGGCGCTCATTACGGAGTCGGTGCCGGGACGCAAAAAAGCATGGGCGACCATCTCAAGAATGTCATTGCTTCCATTACCCAGAGTAATCTGTTCCGGGAGCAGCCCGAAGCGGCGTACGAGTGCAGACTTCAGGTCAAAGCCATTGCCATCGGGGTAACGGCCGAGATCCATGGCCGCCTGCTGCATCGCCTCGCGTGCCTTTGGGCTCATTCCCAACGGGTTCTCGTTGGAGGCGAGCTTGACGACCTGGGCTTCGGAGAAGCCATAGGCGCGCGCGATGTCGGCGATGGGCTTTCCTGGCTGATACGGGGCAATGGCCCGAATATAGTCGGGGGCCTGGTCAGAAATCTGCATAAGCACTCTCGATGAAAATGACAGGGTGTCGTTAGCGGGATGGGCGATTAGTTTGATAGGGGCAACGATGGGGGTTCGACAGGAAGGCCAGAGGTGGGGCCCGACACAGACGACAGCTTCTCAAAACGTGGGTAAGAACCCAACATCTTGAACATTCCGGCGCTCTTCTGAATCTCCGCAAGGGCCAAAGCAACCGCAGCGTCTGTCTTGTGGCCCAGAAGATCGATGTAGAAGAAATACTGCCAGGCCCCTCCGCCGAGATTGCGGGCAGGCCGAGACTCAAACCGCTTCATGGATACGCCATGGCGCGCCAGAGGTTCGATGAGCGAGAGCATGGCACCGGCCTTGTCGGGCACCGACAAAATGAGCGAAGTCTGATCAACACCGCAGCGTCCCGGGCTAAACCGTCCGAGGGCAGCAAACCGCGTGCGGTTGGAGGGGTCGTCTTCAATACGCTCGGCAATAGAAGCGAGGCCATAGAGCGTGGCCGCCGTCTGACCTGCAATTGCCGCAAGGGCCGGGTCCTCTGCGGCCATCTTCGCTGCGTGGCCATTGCTTGCTACGGCGAGTTGCGTAATGCCGGGAAGGTTGCGGTCCAGCCAGCCTTGACACTGGGCTAGTGCCTGCGCATGGGCCACCACCTGTCGTATCTGCGATTTGTCTCCATTCTTCTGCAATAGGCAATGGTGAATGGGTATCGATACCTCAGCGCATATCTCCAGGGGCGTGGCCAAGAGAAGATCGAGTGTACGGCCCACGGTACCTTCAATGGAGTTCTCCACCGGCAGCAACGCAATATCGGCGAGCCCGGTCTCTGCCATACGCAGGGCTTCATCGAGAGACGCACAGGCCAGGCCCTCAACCCGGTGCCCAAAGAGCATTCGGACGGCCTGCTCGCTGTAGGTGCCAGCCGGGCCCAGGTAGGCCACCCGAAC
>JBEDFV010000203.1:0-4738 GCA_041175005.1 Pseudomonadota bacterium | reverse complement strand
CATATTTCAGCCCGCCGAAGAAGGCGGTGGGGGCGGCAAGGCCATGATTGACGATGGCCTCTTCGAGCACTTTCCTTGCGATCAGATCTTTGCCATTCACAACTGGCCTGGCCTGCGCGAGGGGGAATTCGGCATGAACCCCGGCCCGATCATGGCCTCCAGCAACCAGTTCGAGGTGCTCATCACTGGCAAGGGTGCTCACGCGGCCATGCCCCATCTCGGCATCGACCCGGTGCTGATTGCCAGCCATCTCATTCAGGCCTTTCAGTCACTCATCACTCGCACCTCTAAGCCCGTAGAGTCTGTGGTCATCTCGGTCACCATGGTGCAGGCGGGCGAGGCCGTAAACGTCATTCCGGACACGTGTCTGCTCAAGGGCACGGTGCGTACCTTTAGCCTTGAGGCCTTAGACGTGATTGAAAACGGCATGCAGCGACTCTGCGACCAGCTGCCACTTGCCTTCGGGGCGCACGCCGCACTGCAGTTCGACCGGCAATATCCCCCCACCATTAACCATGCGGAGCCCACGGCGCTGGCAGCCGAAGTCGCCCGCTCCCTCGTGGGGGCTGACATGGTACGTCTGCCGGTAGAGCCCACGATGGGGGCCGAAGACTTTGCCTACATGCTGCTCGAGCGGCCAGGTAGCTACATCTTTCTGGGCAATGGCGACCTCACCGGCCCACACCGCGAATCCGGACACGGGCTTGGGCCCTGCGCGCTTCATAATCCAAGCTACGACTTTAACGACCGGCTGATTCCTGTGGGGGCCAGATTCTGGCTCGCCCTCGCCCAGCGGGCCCTGCAGTAGCGCAGCGCTAGTAGACGGCCGGTACGATCATCTCGGCGGGCACCGGGTGCCGAATGTAATCGGGGTTCTTCACCCGCTCGGGCAACACCACCTCAGGGTGGGGGAGTTCCTGGTAATCGATCTGGGCCAGTAGGTGGGCCATGCAGTTCAGTCGTGCCCGCTTCTTGTCATTTCCTTCGACAATCCACCAACGGGCCTCCGGAATATGGCTGCGCTCCAACATGGTTTCTTTGGCCTTGGTATAGGCCTCCCATCGGCGGCGTGACTCCAGATCCATCGGCGAGAGCTTCCACTGCTTTAAGGGGTCTTTAATTCGCATGGTGAATCGCACATGCTGTTCTTCATCGCTAATGGAGAACCAATACTTAATAAGCAGAATGCCCGATCGCACCAGCATCTTTTCAAACTCGGGCACGGTGCGGAAGAACTCCTCGTACTCCTCATCGGTGCAGAATCCCATGACGCGCTCCACCCCTGCCCGGTTGTACCAGCTACGATCAAAGAGCACGATCTCTCCGCCCGCAGGAAGGTGCGGAATATAACGCTGAAAATACCACTGGGTGCGCTCTCGCTCGTTGGGCGCCGGAAGGGCGACTACGCGGCAGACGCGCGGATTTAATCGCTGGGTAATGCGCTTAATGGCGCCACCCTTACCCGCCGCGTCCCGGCCCTCAAAGAGCACGACAACCTTGAGCTTCTTGTCGACCACCCAGTCTTGGAGCTTTACAAGCTCACCCTGAAGCCGAAAGAGCTCGCGAAAGTAAAGCCGCCGATCAAGCGACCCCTCTGCAACAGGCCCCTGGGCGGGAATATCCATAAGCAGGTCGTCAAGCCGATCATCATCGAGCTCCATCTCGAGCTCTTCGTCGTAGCTGTCGATCAGGTCGGCATGGGCGCGTTCTTGAAGGGTCTTGCGTGGAGGCAGAGTGGAATGTGAGGTCATAGCCTCTAGTCTGCGTCCGTTCTGTGAAGATTCCATGACAAAGATCAATCAAGAAACCGGCCACAGACTTCCGCTACGTCAGGCGGCAGATTCGGGGTCGAGGCAAGTGCCTCAATAGCCTGCTGCATCGCCTGTCTGCGACTTGGCTCAAAGGTCTTCCAGCGGTCAAGCGACCGGGCCAGTCGCGCCGCAAGCTGCGAGTTGCGCAGGGCCAAGGCACCTAAGGTATCGGCCCAGAGCCGATAGCCTTGTCCATCGGCCCGGTGAAAGCCCGACAGACTGGCCATAAAGTAGACCCCTAAGACGGCCCGCACCCGGTTGGGGTTGGCAAGGTCGTACAGCGGGTGGGACAAGAGGCTCTGCACTCGGGCCAGTATGCTGTAGCCCTCCTGATCGTGGAGACGCGGGGTGGAGATCTGTACCGAAAACCACTTATCCATAGAAAGCGGGTCCTGGGCATAACGCTGGGCGAAATCGCCCAGCGCCTGGGCCGCCGCCTCAGGGGCCACATGCTCCAGACTCACAATTCCCGAGAGGCAGGCCATACGACGGGTCATATGCGAGGCGTTGCGATAACGCGACCAGAGCACCGTGGCCCGCGCGGCATCAGGCGCCACGAGGGTCACCATCGACTGGGCCAGATGGCGCAGGCTGCGTCGGCCCACATCGAGCGCATTGGGCGAATAAGGGCCCGACTCCACCGCATCATTCTCTGCATCGAGCCGACGCCACTCGGCCTCCATCGCCAAAGCCATCGCCAGTCGCACGGCCTCAATACGCGCACGAATCTGCACCGGATCCACCGCATGGCCCTCTGCCGCCCAGGCCTCCACCACGGTGTTGTCCGCAGGCACCGTCAGGGCCAGGGCCTTAAAAGCATCGCTCAGGCCAGGGTGGGTCAGCACTGCCGACAACGTCTGCATAACCGACTGACGGTCTTCTGCCGAGCCCAGCGTGGGCATCAATTGGCCCATGATCAGGCGCTGGCAAGACTCCCACCGGTTAAAGGGATCGGAATCGTGGCCCGCCAGGGTGCTGAGCTGCTGGGCCGTATACGGATAGTCGAGCACCACCGGGGCGGAGAAGTTGCGCATCAACGACGGAATCGGTGCGGCCGCCCCCTTCTGCCCACTCAGTATGAGTTCGATGGTCATGGTCGCCTGGTCCATGAGAAAGACCTCGCCATCGCCCACCGGAATACTGCCCGTGCGTACAGGCAATGCAACGGGCTCTCCGGCCTCTGAGAGAAGCCCCCAGGCTACTGGTATCGGCAATGGCTGCTGCTGTGGGCTTCGGGGGTCGAGCGCCTGGGTAAAGGTCACGGTATAGCGGCCTGCGGCGCTCTCCCAGGCATCGCGCACTCTGAGATGCGGGGTGCCAGGCGTGTCGTACCAGCGCATAAAGGCGATAAACAAATCGCTACGTTGATTGGCATCCAGAATGGAGGAGACAAAGTCTTCGCAGGTGGCGGCCTGGCCATCATGCCGGGCGAAATAGAGATCCATTCCCGCGCGAAAGCCGTCTACCCCCAGCAGGGTCTGGAGCATGCGAATAACTTCGGCCCCCTTCTCATAGACGGTAGCGGTATAAAAGTTGCGAATCTCCTGATATTCCGCAGGCCGAATCGGGTGGGCCATCGGGCCGGCATCTTCTGGAAACTGGTGGGCCCGGAGGGTGCGCACATCTTCTATGCGCTTGACTGCACGACTGCTTGCCGCCTGGTCTTGCGTAAGACCCTCAGCCAACATGTCGGCCGTAAACTCCTGGTCTCGCAAGACCGTGAGGCCCTCTTTCAGGGTGAGCTGAAACCAGTCACGGCAGGTAATGCGATTACCAGTCCAGTTGTGGAAGTATTCGTGCCCAATAACGGCCTGCACCAGCTCATAGTCTTTGTCCGTGGCCGATTCGGGATCGGCCAAGACATACTTCGTGTTAAAGAGGTTCAGGCCCTTATTCTCCATGGCACCAGAATTAAAGTCCGGTACCGCCACGATCATGAATCGCTCTAGGTCAAGCTCCAGGCCAAACCGCCGTTCATCCCAAAACACCGAGCGCTTCAGGCTCTCTAAAGCATGGCCCGCCCGAGCAAGATCATCAGCCTTGGTATAGACCTGTAACCGCTTCGGGGCGCCGCTGCGCGAGGTAACCGTCTCTTCAATACAAGCCAGGTCGGCCGCCACCAGGGCAAACAAATAACTCGGCTTAGGAAATGGGTCATGCCAGACACAGGTCTTGATGCCATCCACCATCGATTCCGATACCAGGTTGCCATTCGAGAGCAGCACCGGAAAGGCCTCTGCATCTCCACGCAGTGTCACGGTGTAGCAGGTGAGTACATCGGGACGGTCAAGAAAATAGGTAATGCGCCGAAACCCCTCCGACTCGCACTGGGTATAGAGCCCCCCGCGACTCGCATAGAGGCCCATTAACTCGGTGTTTGCGGTCGGGTCGAGCTGGGTCTTAATTTTCAGTCGGCCACGAAGGGCCTTCGGAAGCACAAAGGCCATGGGCGTGACCCGGTAGGCCTCGGGCGATAACGGTACATCGTCGAGCCAGGCCGCGGCAAACTGCAGCCCATCGCCGGCAAGCGTAAGGTCGCAGGGCTCCTCGGTGGCCGAGACAAAGCCGAACTCCGCAACGACCATGGTCTGGGTCAGATCCAGATCAAAGGCAAGCGCAAGATCGGTGATTCGGTGGGTGGGCGGCAGATAGTCTTGCCGACGAATCAGGCTGGCTGGCGGTCGCGACTGCCCCTCTTTCATGGGTATGCTCCTATGCTTCTTGGTTGAATGCTATAAGTGTGCATGATTCGCCCTTTGTCGCCCAACGCCCATGAAACCATTCTTCAAAAAGCACGGCCTTTTTATCGTGAGCTTTCTTGTGCTCTGGGCGGGTATACAGATCTGGCAGACCCGCGCTGTTCCCTCCGGGCCACCACCGGCTGGCGCCCTCTCGGCGCCCCTGCCACTCATCTCTGGGGCAACCAT
>JBEDFV010000202.1:0-3716 GCA_041175005.1 Pseudomonadota bacterium | reverse complement strand
GGTCGGCAACCCAGCGGTCTGCCGTGTGTGGTGAGTGGCGCGACGATGACGCGGGGTAAGTTTCTATTGAGATCGTTGGGTGAAACAATGAGGGCCGGCCGTCTCTTGCGAATTTCACTGCCCACGGAAGGGTCGAAGTCAAGCCACCAGACCTGCGCCTGAAGTGGCTCCGGGAATCGACCACCAGGATCTTGCACCTGTAATGAAGGTGATTCGGTGGGCCGCTTGCCCCTCATTACCAGACCCACTCGGAGTCGTCGGACAGCGGCGCAGATTCCCATGCGCGCTCTTCGTCGGTCGACTGGTAGTAAGCAGCGTTATCGAACCAGCCCTTGCGCGGTTCTTTGAGAGGCTCAAGGACAATGCGACCGTTTTCTACCGTGAGATTCAAGGTCTCAGGCGTACCGAGCGCCTCAAGTACGGCGATAGGGAGGATAACCCCCCTTGAGTTTCCGATGCGACGCAGGCTTGTTTTCATTGAATGAATAAGCGCTCAAAAAGTTATAACTTTGTTATAATACGTTTGTATGCAGCTCAGAGTCAAGCGCAGACTCGCCCTCGCCAAACGCACTCCTCAGAAGGATTGCTTGAATCGAAGATCTATAGATCGACCGTCGGCAGGAGAGACCCCCGAGCTATATCCGTCCCAGGCTGCGAAATCGAAGTACTGCCTGTCGGTGAGGTTTCTAACCCAGAGCGATAGCTCTCTTCGTTGCGATTGCCAGCTAAAGGTGTAGCCAGCATCCAGGGTTAGTCGGGCTGGAATGCGAAACTTGGTATTCGCGTTGTCGCCGCTTTGAATCATGTCGCTGCGATAGTTCGCCATGAGGCGGTATAGATTCTGCCCCCTACTGAAGGAGAGGGCAGCCTTGGCGACCATGCCAGGCACCATTGGAACCTCGCTACCCACAAAAGCCCCTGAGGCGATTTCGGATTCAATGCGATCTGCCTTGAGTGACCACGAGAAATCGCGTGTCAGACGCCCCTTGGCCGCAAAGAAGAAGATAGACCGCCGAGTGTCGTACAGATTTGTATTGCAGGAAATGTCTATTCCCTGGCAGTTCAGTCGCTCGCCAATTTCATCGTTGATCAAGATGTGCCGGACTCCCGCTTGAAACCCGGATGAAATGAGTCTCCGGGCGTATGCGATTTGCATCTCGTTAGAACGCATTGCCTTTACCCCAGGGAAGATATCGAGGGGGGCGAAGGAGTCCTGCCAACGGGCTGAATAGGTGTAGAGCTGGTCCGCAGTCGGGAATGCGAAAGACGATTGAATATTGGCTCGTAACTGGCCGTTAAATACCGGAGTAATCCCACCTAGAGACCAACTCGTAAGAGATTGCTTTGCGATCTCCGCCGCAGACGTCGAGGTGTTGAGGAAACGGTTCTCGATGAACTGACGTCGCACTCCAGTGTTCACCGTGCTCATCTCAATAGGGAACTCAGCGCTCGCATAAACCGAGGATGAGACCTGTTCTACCCGGGCCCTTTCACTCCGATTTGACGATGATCTTGCATCGACATACTCCAGCCCACTGATAAGTCGTCCTGATAGGACACGGTCTGACCGACGTATCTCCAGAGTATCTCTCTCATTCTCATAAATAATTGGCTGGCCAATGAAGGTTGGGCTGAGGTAGGTGGCTCTACTCTCCGAGGTGTCTCGGGTGATCCTTGATAGAGTCTCTTCGGCAGTGCCGTGATCCATACGCCATGTGAGATCGATCGCCCTGCCCTTTCGATGCGCAGCGTAAAAGTATCCTGGTGATGTGAGTGACGCAACCCTTGGATTTTCTTCGAATGTTGAAAGTGATATCGCGGCGGGTCGGTCGACATCTTCTTTTGATGCACGTATAGCAACACCAAACAGGCCAAGCTGCGTAGCCTGAGAGATCCCGAATTGCCCGCTCTGCAACGCTTGTTTCCCGCCTTCTCTATATCCATCAGTCTCGGCCTGTTGCGCAGATAGTCTCCACGAGGTCTCATTAAATCTTGCAGCCTTATGGAGTCCCACCACCCGCGTGCCGAAACTCCCGACGGTCACATGGGCGTTTCCAGAGTCTTGCTCCCGTTTTGTAATGATGTTGACCACGCCACCAAGGGCCCGATCGCCGAAAAGTACGCCACCCCCTGCTTTGCGAATCTCGACCTGTTCAATGGCATCAATGGGTAGCTGACTCCAATGAACGGTGGAGTCGTCAATGTCATTTGTCCGAGCCCCGTCAATCAGCACCAAAGTTCGTTGGGCACTTGCACCGCCTAGGTATCCCAGATCAAATGCCGCATCAACGCCGAGCCTTCCGTACTGCCTTGTAAGCAACCCTCCAGAGACCTGATCAAGCAATTCCGTAACATTTACGGCCCCGCTTGATTCGATTTGTTGTCGGTTTATTACCTCAACGAGTACGGTGGCCTGCCCTTGCGGCTCGCTCACCTTACTTGCACTGACGACCACCGGTTCCAGCGTTGCAAGGTTCTGGGCGTGTACAGAGCCGTAGGCTGCATAGACTGCTGCAGCCACAAAGGTGCGTAGAAATTTCAATTTCTTTCCTTCCAGGCCGCCCACCCCCCGAGGCGACAAACAGAGGTAGTCCTGAAAGGCCGGTATCCAGACTTCGGGCTTAGAAAAGGCCACCCGCGTATGCAGGCGAGCGTGTTCGGTCTTTGCTCGCCTTCCCAGACAACGCGCGAACCATATCTGCGCGAAGAATCCAGTGACCGATGGCTGCGAAGACAGCGCACCGAAGAGCAAGACACCCGTTACTGTTTCGGGGAAAGTGTTGGATTCTCACCAACTTCCCGTTTAACCCACTCTACATGGGCACCATGACAGGCTGTTCACACAAATGCGAACAAAAACACTGTAACAGATGTCTTACACAAAGGCTGAAAAATTAATGGACACCCCGCTCGCCGGCAATGCGCAGCGCCCTAAGGCAGCCGAACCGGGTTGGAGGCCATGGCACGCAGGCTAAATTCGATACGCACCAGAATGAGAAACACCGCAAGTGCCATAAAGGTCGCAAGCGCTGCGCCTGCAATCATTAAGAGCCGCAGGGCCTCTGCTCTATTGCGCTCCTCGGCAGCCGCCTGCTTAAGCCGCTCTTGCGCGCTCTTCTGTGCAGCCATTACATCTTTCTGCTTTTTCTCTGCCTGGCGCTGGTCCCACTCCTGCACATGGAAAGTCAGAATGCGTGAGGCAACGGACTCTACCTTGCCTTCTTTCTGTAGAACGATCATTCGTGGCGTCTGCACCACCTCACAGACAAACCGAGCTGCGTCTTTTACCCACGCTGCGCCCCGACTTGGCGAGGCATCGGCAACCTTCTGAATTTCGAGCCGGTAGGCCTCGATCTGGCGAGAGGCGTTATCCAGATTTGCTTCAGCGGTGTCGATTCCGGCCGCCTTAGTGAAATCCACCAGGCAACGATAGAGTGCCGTGACATCCTCTAGGTACTGGAGCGTGGCAGCCGCAGATGCATTGGTAGAAGCACCTGCTGGCCCTGGGGCTGGACCTGTACTGCCTGCCTGGGATTTCTCTTGTGGTTTCTCTGGGGGGTCAATGAGCGTTAAAAACTGCTCCGCCCGAATGCCCTCTACAACAACAGGTACAGGCTCAGAGGGAGGTACGGGCTTGTGCGTATACATCGAGACTGCATAAATGCCGAGCCCTAACCCACCGGCCAACGAGGCTGTCATGACGATCAGTAAGACCA
>JBEDFV010000201.1:0-6744 GCA_041175005.1 Pseudomonadota bacterium | reverse complement strand
TTCTCTTCAGCGGCCTTTTGCTGGGTCTCTTTTTCTATCCTGGCTTCTTCTGCCTTTTTCTTTTCAAGTGCGATATCTGCTGCGCTCGGACCAGGATCGGGGAGTGTGAGTTTTGGTGTGTCCGGCGATTCGGGCGCAGGGGCTTCGGCCGCTGGGGGCGGGGTATTGGCAGTCGCGGGCTGCAGGGGCGGTAGACTCGACCAGAGTTCGGCCTGCACCACGGGAGGCTCGGGCGGGGTGCGACTTGCTGCCAAGACCATGGCTGCCCCCAGCACAATGTGCACTACGACAGAGGCGCCGAAGGCAAGCAGAGACTCAGGCGCTGAGCCCGAGGTCTGTTCCGTGGGGGCTTCGGGATACGCCACGAAAGGGCTATTCCTGTCGAACGGCCAGTCCTACGCGGCCCAGGCCCGCCCCTTGCAGTTGATTTAAGGCCTGCACCACCATGTCATAAGGCACTTCACGCTCAGCAACAATAATCACGGGCGTGTTGGGCTCCGGCGCTATCTCGCGTACCGTCTGGGCTAATTCAGCGCGGCTCACCTTTTTTTCCTGTGCGCCCACCTGTCGTAACTTCACCGCATGAACACCATCGCGCTGCACTGTGACCTCAATGGCGGTGACGGGATTCTGTGACGACTGTCCTACCCGGGGAAGGTCAATGGCACCGGTGACAATCATCGGCGCAGTCACCATAAAGATGATGAGGAGCACGAGCGTGACATCGATATAGGGCACGACATTAATTTCGCTTAAGGACCGACGTGATCGGCGGCCGCGAGAGACGATGGGGCTGCCCATGGCCTAGGCCTGCCGCTGCAGAATGTTGGAGAACTCTTCGCCAAAGGCATCAAGGCGGCCCGCCATCTGGTCCACATGGGTGGCAAAGCGGTTGTAGGCGATCACGGCGGGAATGGCTGCAAAGAGGCCGATTGCGGTGGCCACCAGCGCCTCGGCAATTCCGGGGGCAACACTGGCGAGGGTGGCCTGCTGAATATTAGCCAGCCCAGTAAACGCATGCATGATCCCCCAGACCGTACCAAAGAGGCCAATGTAGGGCGAGACGGAGCCAACAGAGGCCAGAAAAGGCAGGCCCTGCTCCATTGCCTGCAGCTCTCTCTGGCTTGAGGCGCGCATGGCCCTCTGGGCTGCCTCAATGAGTCCGGCGGTATTACCCTTTGCCTGCTGATGGAGCTTGAGGAACTCCCGCATTCCCGATTCAAAGACACGGGCCATACCGCCGGGCACCTGTCCGAGTTCGGCAGTTTTGTAGAGCGCAAGCAGGTCGCCACCTGACCAGAATTGGCGCTCAAAGGCGGTGGCCTCGGCCCGTGCACGACGCAGGGCGAGCATCTTTTGAAACATCACAGTCCAGGAGGCCACGGACACAGCGATCAATAAGACGACCACCGCCTGCACCGGAATACTGGCCTGGAGCATGAGGGCAATCACATCAAGATCATTGGGGGTAGGGGTCATAGCGGTTCCGTAGGAAAAAGGGAAGGGCTGGAAGGAGACGATACCGGTAATGCGGAGGCTGGCTGGGGGGGCATTTTTCCGAAGTGCCGCCAGGCCGCTGGCGTTGCCATGCGCCCGCGGGGGGTTCTCTGGAGAAACCCCTGTTGAATAAGGTAGGGTTCGAGCACATCTTCGATGGTCTCGCGGTCTTCGCCGATGGCCGCGGCCACGTTGTCTAGACCGACAGGGCCGCCTTCAAATTTTGTGATGATGGCTTCGAGCAGCTTCTGGTCCATGAGATCGAAGCCCTGCTGATCGACTTCGAGCATGGCCAGGGCCGCATCGGCCAGTGGTGCGGTGATGGCACCGGAGCTTTTCACCTGGGCATAGTCGCGCACACGCCGCAATAGTCGGTTGGCGATACGTGGCGTTCCTCGCGACCGTCGGGCAATCTCGTGTGCACCGTCGGTATCGATGTCTACCTTTAAGAGCGATGCCGATCGACGGACGATCACGGCGAGATCTTCTGGGCTGTAGAACTCCAGTCGGGCGACGATGCCAAACCGGTCGCGCAGCGGGTTGGTGAGCATGCCGGCTCGGGTGGTGGCCCCCACCAGGGTAAAGGGCTGCAGATCGAGCTTAATGGAGCGGGCCGCGGGCCCCTCGCCAATCATGATGTCGATCTGATAGTCCTCCAGAGCCGGGTAGAGGATTTCTTCGACCACTGGGCTCAGGCGATGAATCTCATCGATAAAGAGAAGATCGTTGCGCTCCAGATTGGTGAGCAGGGCTGCGAGGTCACCGGCGCGTTCGAGCACAGGCCCTGAGGTCTGTCGCAGGTTGACCCCGAGCTCTCGGGCAAGAATATGGGCAAGCGTGGTCTTGCCAAGCCCTGGGGGGCCAAA
Source organism: Pseudomonadota bacterium (assembly GCA_041175005.1). Classification (GTDB taxonomy): domain Bacteria; phylum Pseudomonadota; class Gammaproteobacteria; order Burkholderiales; family Burkholderiaceae_A; genus Hahnella. Next base: position 4,381 of record JBEDFV010000201.1, on the reverse strand, counting down.
GAGCAGAACGTGGTCGAGTGACTCCTGGCGTTGCCTTGCTGCGGTAATAAAGACCTCAAGCTGGTCTTTGACTTTGGGCTGCCCAATATAGTCGGAGAGACTCTGGGGGCGCAGTGCCCGCTCAAGGCTTTCTTCTTGCGGACTGCGCGCCTGACCAGAGACCATCCGTGGCGACTCGGGCAGTGGGGCTGCAGACAAGGCATCGTGCTCAATCATGGCCCCAGTTTAACCGAGGGGGAAGGTATCTCAGCCCATCCCAGGGCCCGCAGTCGTGGGGGTCTTGCCTAGCGTACGAGCTGTTTTAAGGCCTGGCGGATGCCTTCTGCCACATCTAGACCTGGGGGCAGGGCCCGGACGGCCGCGAGGGCTTCTTTCTCTGAATAACCCAGGGCGAGTAATGCGGTAGAGACTTCGGCAGCAGATCCTTCTGCGGCCGTCGGTCGGCCAGCAGCACCAGGAAGCGCATCAGCGAGCCGCCCTTTGAGTTCCAGAAGCATACGTTCGGCGGTTTTTTTCCCAATACCAGGAACCTTCACGAGACTTGCGGCATCCTGTAGCGCGACGGCCTGGCTGAGTTGGTCGACCGAGAGACCTGAGAGTACCGCCAGTGCGATGCGCGGCCCGATGCCGGAAATCTTGATGAGCTCCCGGAAAGCAGCCCGTTCCCCTTCGGTTACAAAGCCATAGAGCAGGTGGGCATCTTCGCGCACCACCAGATGGGTAAGCAGTGTCACGGGCTGGCCAATGGCCGGGAGCCCATAGAAGCTGCTCATGGGTAGGTCTACCTCGTAGCCCAGGCCCGCGGTCTGAATAATCACCCGGGGCGGGGTCTTGGCAAAGAGGGTGCCTGAGAGCAGTGCGATCATGGACGCTGAGCATGCCAGAAGGCCAGAGCACAGGCCAGTGCATCGGCCGCATCGGCATTAGGAGACTCGGGCAGTCTTAGCAGATGACAGACCATGTGCTGCACCTGTTCTTTGGTCGCGCGCCCGGTACCCACAATCGACTGCTTGATTTTCAAGGGGGTGATCTCGTGCACAGGAATCTCGCGGGCGGCGAGCGCTGCAATGGCTACGCCCCGGGCCTGCCCGAGTGACAAGGTAGAACGGGGGTTTACATTGACAAAGACCCGCTCGACCACGGCCAGGGTGGGCGCGTAGTGGTCGAGGATCTCTTGCATGCCACGGTAGAGTTCTTTGAGGCGGTCTGGCTCAGAGGCCGCCACAGCGGGCCGAATGACGCCGCTGCCCAGATAGTGGGGGTCTCGCCCGGTAATCTGTAGCACCCCGAAGCCAGTGCGTCGCAGCCCAGGGTCGATGCCAATAAGTCGTGTCAATGTCGAAAGTGCCGTGTGCCAGTGAAGACCATGGCGATATTGCGCTCATTGGCCGCGGCGATCACCTCATCGTCGCGTACCGAACCACCGGGCTGAACCACCGCGACGGCACCGGCCTCGGCCACCACGTCGAGTCCGTCTCTAAAAGGGAAGAAGGCATCTGAGGCCACCACAGTGCCTTCGAGCGAGAGGCCCGCATGGCCTGCCTTGATCGATGCAATACGGGCGGAGTCCAGCCGACTCATCTGCCCTGCACCGACACCCATGGTCCTCTGGTTCTTGCAAAAGACAATGGCATTGCTCTTGACCCAGGTGGCTACCTTCCAGGCAAAGAGCAGGTCTTTGAGCTCAGCCGGAGAGGGCTGCCGTTGGGTAACGCATCGCATCTCGGCAATCGTGAGGCGGTTCCAGTCTGGCGTTTGTAGCAGCAAGCCACCAGTAACACGCTTGATATCAAGCCCACTGGCCAGGGCCTCTGTCGACCCGAGGGGAATGGTAAGAAGCCTGAGATTGGTTTTTTTCGAGAAGATCGCAAGAGCTTCCGCAGAGAAGGCGGGGGCAAGAATGACTTCGGCAAACTGCTGACCAATGGCCTGGGCTGCAGCGGCATCCACCTGCGTATTGAAGGCCAGGATACCCCCGAAGGCTGAGGTGGGGTCTGCCTGAAAGGCCCGCTCGTAGGCCTCCAGAGCCGAGGACCCGAGGGCCACCCCACAGGGGTTGGCATGTTTCACGATCACGCAGGCAGGCGACTCAAAGCTACGTACGCAGAGCCATGCCGCATCGGAGTCGGCGAGGTTATTAAACGAGAGCTCTTTGCCTTGGAGCTGCGTGTAGCCGGCCAGCCCCCCGGTGGGTGCGGCAGCGTCACGATAGAAGGCAGCCGCCTGGTGCGGGTTTTCGCCATAACGCATGGCCTGCGCCTGGGTCACCTGAAACGAGTAGACCCGCGGCAGTGGGCTCGCGGTGCTAGGGTCTTGTGGCCTGACAGTATTGGTGGCGTTATCGACGTCGCCTGGGGTGACCTCAGGCAGTCCGTGAAAGAAATTGGCAATGGCCGCGTCGTAGGCTGCGGTGTGGGCGAAGGCCTTGGCTGCGAGTTTCTGCCGCAGCGGCCAGGTGAGGCTGCCGTCTTGGGCCTGGAGTTCTTCAAGTACCGCGGCATAGTCGGCGGGGTCAACAACCACAGCCACACCATCGTGATTCTTTGCCGAGGCACGGATCATGGCAGGCCCGCCAATATCAATGTTCTCAATCACCTCTTGGTAGCGCGCAGTGGGTTTGGCCAGGGTCTCTCGAAAGGGGTAGAGGTTGACGACCACCAGATCGATAGCAGCAATACCAGCTGCCGCGAGGGCCTGCATATGGGCGGGCTGGTCGCGCCGCGCGAGTAGTCCGCCGTGTACGGCAGGATGCAAAGTCTTCACGCGACCATCGAGCATCTCAGGAAATCCTGTGACCGTATCGACCAGGGTGACAGGAAGCCCAGCATCGCTCAGGAGCTTGGCCGTACCCCCCGTGGAGACCAAGGCCACGCCGCGTTCGTGCAGTGCCTGGGCAAAGGCCAAGAGCCCGTCTTTGTTTGACACCGACAAGAGTGCCCGACGTACGGGGATGCGATGGGGGCGGGGACCAGTGACCTGGTCGTCAGAAAGCGTAGGCATTAGGACTCCGGCGCGGGGGGCTGAATCTGAATCTGGGTCTGAATCTGATGGTGGCTGATTTTTTTACGCAGGGTGTTGCGTGTGAGACCCAGGAGCTTACTGGTTTTGGTGATGTTGCCCTCGCATCGGGTGAGGGCGTACTGAATCAATGGCCGCTCTATCGCCAGCATCACCATATCGTGAAGCGCATGAGGCTTCTGATTGCCGAGTTGCTCAAAGTAGAGGTCCAGGGCATCGAGGAGCGCCCCCTCGAGCCCCGAGCGCGGGGCGGCTGCAGTGCGATGGCGGGCTGTGGCTGCCTGGACTTCGGTCATTGCACCCCTTTCGTAACTGCCTGCTCTTGGGTTGCCTGAAAGAATCGGTCGATGGCCGCAAGCTGCGCCTCGCAGGTATCTGTCTGTTGAATGGCTTCACGCAGTGCTTTGGCTCCGGCCAGGCCCTTGAGGTACCAGCCAATATGCTTGCGGGCACTGCGCACGCCCTGGTATTCGCCATAGAAGGCGTAATGGTCGAGAAGATGGCTACGAAGCCATTGGGCGATCTGGTGTGGGTCTGGATCGGGCGTGTGATGGCCTGTGGCAAGAAACTGGGCAATCTGGCCGGGTAGCCAGGGTCGGCCTTGGGCGGCCCGGCCGACCATGACCGCATCGGCCTGGGTATAGGCGAGTACCTCCAGGGCCTTGGCTGGGCTATCGATGTCGCCATTGGCGACCACTGGAATCTTTACCCGAGACTTCACCTCCGCGATGGTGTCGTACTCGGCCTGCCCGCGGTATTGGTCTTCTCGCGTTCGTCCATGGATCGTGACCCAGGCGATCCCTTCTGCCTCTGCCATGCGTGCAATCGCAACGGCATTTTTCTGATCGCGCCGAAAGCCTGTGCGCATCTTCAGCGTGACCGGTACCTTGCTGTCGCGCAGCGCCTTCACCACGCCACCGATAATCTCGCGCACCAGGGGTTCGTTCTGCATCAGGGCAGACCCGGCCGCCTTGTTGCAGACCTTCTTGGCCGGGCAGCCCATGTTGAGGTCAATCACATCGGCGCCGCGCGCAACATTAAAGAGCGCTGCCTCTGCCATGATCTGGGCATCGCCCCCGGCAATCTGTACGGCCTTGGGCGATCCTTCGCCGTCGTGATTAATCCGCCGACTGGTCTTCTCCGTTGCCCAGAGCAGCGCATTGGAGGCCGCCATCTCGCTGACCGCGTAGCCCGCGCCAAGTGATCGACACAACGTACGAAAGGGGCGGTCGGTGACCCCCGCCATAGGTGCCACAAAGACCCGATTGGGCAGCAGATGCGGGCCGATGTAAAGGGGCTCTGCGTGATGGGCCGGTAAGAGCGCGGGGCGGGCAGACACGGGGAGCGAGAGTACGTGGGTGAT
>JBEDFV010000200.1:0-7868 GCA_041175005.1 Pseudomonadota bacterium | reverse complement strand
CCAGTGGCAGCTGCTCGCCGTGCTCGGCCAGCGCCGGCCGGTCTTTCGGCAGGCCGACGCCACACTCTTTGCCGACCTCGCCCACTTCGATGCGTGCTATGACCGGTATGCCGAATTTCAGGCCCAGATGGAGCGGTACTGGAGCATCCGATGGCTGGGTCAGCAGGCAGGCCACGCCACAGAGTCTTGGGCCCGTGCCCCGCATGAGCCGCCAATCATTGAGCAGGCCGTTGCCGGCCGAGAGGGTAGCTTTCGCCTGCGGCGCGCCCCAGCACAGGTGCGGCTCACAGACTGGGCGCATCTTGCTCCAGGCACCGAGGTCAGCCTCGAGCTTTTAACTGCAGATGCCCTGGAGATTCAGATCACGGCACGCGGCAAAGAAGTGCTGCAAGAAAGGCCGCTTGACCGCTATGCCGTGCTCGGATTTCCGGTGCACCACAGTCGATCCCCGACTATTCATCGCGCCTTTGCCCAGCAGTCTGACGAGGCATTACAGTACGAGACCATTGAGGTTCAGCCCGAGGCACTTGCCGACACCCTCACACGGCTTGCCCAGGAGGGCTATCGCGGCTTAAACCTCACCATCCCACTCAAAGAGGCGGCTTTCGCCCTCGCAGGCGAGAGAGGCTGGCCAATCTCGCCGCGGGCCCAGCTCGCCGGTGCGGTGAACACACTCATCCGAGACGCAGCGAACAACCAATGGAAGGCCGACAACACCGATGGCATTGGCCTGGTACGCGACCTGCAGCGGCTCCTCGCGCAAGACACGCTCGCGGGTCTGGATGTATTGATCCTCGGGGCAGGCGGCGCAACCCGGGGACTCATCGGCCCCTTTCGTCAGGCGGGCATCGGCCGGGTGGTAGTGGCCAATCGGTCCCTGGAGAAGGCCTCGGGACTCGCGCAGCAGATGAATACCCCCAACGCCGCAGCACCGGAGCTTGGCGGCGCCCCGGTCACAGCGCTACCGCTAGAGGCGCTGGCGTCGGCAACCATGCCGGATGGCACCGCCTGGCCGTCTCTGGTCATCAATGCCACGGCAGCAAGCCTGCAGGGAGTGGCCCTTCCCCTACACCCCGAGATCTTTGCCCGGTCGCGGATTGTGGTCGACCTGATGTATGGCCCGAAGGCAGAGCCCTTCCTCGATCAGGCGCGAGCCGCAGGCGCATCGCACTGCGCCGATGGACTCGGCATGCTGGTAGAGCAGGCCGCGGAGAGCTATTTCCTCTGGACCGGACAGAAGCCAGAGACGGTGCCGGTTCTTGACGCCCTTCTGGGCGCAAACTCCACCACACATTCCGCGGTAGATGCAGCCCCCGAAGGCACAGACCCGGTAGCATCAGGGGCATGACTGGAACCACACTTCCAAGCGAGCCCGAGGCCGCGCATCGGGCGCTAGAGGAGATTCAAGACCTCCTGGCCCGGCTGCGCATCGAGGCCGAGCTCGTGCACCGCGAGCAGCACCCCGCAGAGCCCGACCGCCAGGCCCTCGTGCAGCAGCTCGTGGCCAAGCAGCAGCAGAACACCTTGGCCGCCCGAATCGCGCCCCTGCACGCGGCCGATATCGCCTATGTGCTCGAAGCCCTGCCGCGGGAGCAGCGGGAATTTCTCTGGCCCCTGGTGCCCGAGAGCCGCCATGGCGAGGTACTTATAGAACTCAGCCCCGCCGTGCGCGGCCCGCTGCTAGACCGCATGTCCCGCAGTGCCCTGATTCATATGGCCCAGTCGCTCGATACCGACGACCTTGCCGCCATGGCCGAAGAGCTGCCCTTCGATGTGGTCGAGCGCGTACGGCAGGGACTCAGCATTGAAGAACGCGAGCAGCTTCGCGCCGCTATGTCGTATCCCGAGGACAGCGTCGGGGCACGGATGGACTTCGAGATGGTGACCATTCGCGACGATGTGAGCCTTGAGGTCGTGCTGCGCTACCTGAGGCGGTTTGAGGCGCTGCCCGACCATACCGACCAGGTCTTTGTGGTCGACCGCAAAGAACACCTGCAGGGTGCTTTATCGATCGATCAGCTGCTCTTAAATGAACCCGAGACCCTAGTGGCCGATGTGATGCGCCGCGACCTCTTGTCTCTCAATGCCAAAGACGATGCCTTTGAGGCGGCGCAGGCCTTTCAGCGTTATGACCTGGTCTCTGCCCCCGTGGTCGATGACCACGGCAAGCTCATCGGGCGGCTGACGGTCTCAGAGGTGGTCGATGTCATCCGGGAAGAGAGCGACTCCGATGTTCTTGCCCAGGCCGGTCTGCGTGAAGAAGAAGACCTCTTTGCATCGGTCTGGGCCTCGGCCCGAAACCGTTGGCTCTGGCTGGCACTTAATCTCTGTACCGCATTTTTTGCCTCCCGGGTCATTGGCGCCTTTGAGGGCACCATCGAGAAGGTGGTGGCACTTGCTGCCCTGATGCCCATCGTGGCGGGTATCGCCGGCAACTCCGGCAATCAGACCATGACGATCTTTATTCGGTCGATGGCCCTAGGGCAGGTCACTCCCGGCAACCTCGCACGACTCTTTGCCAAAGAACTCTCCATCGCGGGCCTCAATGGTCTGGTCTGGGGCGGCGTGGCAGGGATCTTTGCCTGGTGGCTCTACGCTGGTTCAGAGCATGGGCCACTGCTGGGTCTGACCATGATGATGGCGATTCTTCTCAACCTCTTGATCGCCGCCCTTATTGCAATCTTTGTACCCATGCTGCTGCAGAAACTGGGGCGCGACCCGGCCCTCGGGGCCTCTGTGCTGCTTACCTTTAGCACCGACTCCATGGGCTTTTTCATCTTTCTGGGCTTAGCGAGTCTCCTCTTTTAAACGCAGAATCTGCATCCGCAACGTGGCCATCTTTGCATCGATCTGAGAGAGAGAGACGAAGTCGCTATCGCCGGCCTTTCTCGCAAGCGCGAACTGCTCGAGAGCCGCAGACAGGGCACCCTGCAACCAATACCGCTCGGCCTGGGCCGCATGGGCCTCGGTAAGCCGCGCGGCCGCCGCTGCGGCCTGGGCCTGTAGCCGCCAGGCCTCGAGATCCTCGGGCCACTGACTCGTGAGCCAGCGGGCCCGCGACAAGGCCGCCAGGGGCCGCGCGAGCTGAAGTTCTGCCTCGATAGCAGTGCGCACCAGGGGACGGGTAGAGACCGACCGCGGCCACGAGGACAGGGCCTGCTCCAGGCCTTCGAGAGCGGCGGCGGGCTGCCCGGCCATGAGAGTGGCCTGCGATTCAACCAACGCCCAAAACGGGGCTGCCAGGGTCAGCAGCCGGGGCGATTGCGCGGTGGTCCCCGGGGTCAATTCCGCGGGCTCTACAACCTGTCGAGCGGCTGCGCGCGAGGCCGCAAGAAACCCATAGACCGCAGGCAGATCCCTCTGCAGTAAGGCAACCCAGGCCTGGCCGTAGGCAATACGCGCCTGGTCGCGGGCAGAGGCAGACCCGGGGTCGCGACGGCGCTCGGCCAGAAGTACGGCCATACGGGCAAGGCCATCAACCGACCGGACCCCGGTGGCTTCTAGGCGTTGTCGAATCCACGAGAATTCCAGGCTCTCCGCCGATGCGGGCCCAGAGCTTGCCGGCAGGCCCGCCGAGGTTCCTAGGCGCTGTGTGGATTGACCCGTGGCCAGTGACTGAAGCGACTGAATACGGGTCTGCACATCGGCAATGCGCTCGGAGGTAAGCGGGTGGCTGCGCAGCCAACTCGGCGCCCCAGTCTCGTAATACCGACCCGCCTGGGAGAGTTTCTCAAAGAGTCGGGCCATGGCCTGCGCATCAAACCCGGCATCGCGCAACAGCATGAGCCCTATCCGGTCGGCCTCGCGCTCGGCGTCCCGCGAAAAAGACAGCTGGTCTTTCAAGGCCACGGTCTGGCCCAAAGAGACAATACCCATCGCCGCATCCGGATTGCTGCCCGCCGCCATGGCGGCGAGCAAAGCGGCCGCGATCATGACGCCCGAGGACTGGCGCTGCTGGCCGAACATCCGCGCGATATGGCGCTGGGTCACATGGCCAATTTCATGGGCCAGCACCGACATCAGTTCGGATTCGCGCGCAGCCTGAACGACCAGCCCCGAATGCACGCCGATGTAGCCCCCCGGAAGGGCAAAGGCATTGATGCTTGGATCTTTGACCAAAAAAAACCGAAAGTCTTGGGGCGCAAGTCCCGCCTCTGGGCCGAGTTCCCCGCGTGCCTGGGCAGCCGCCAGGAGTCGGGCTGCCTGCACCTGCAGATAGTCCTGCGCCTCCGGGTCATCGTAGACAACGCCTGCCCGCAAGAGCGTCTGATAGATCGACTGGCCCAGTCGCCGCTCCGCCGACCCCGACAGGTCATCGGTTGAGGCCTCACCCAGGGCGGGAAGGCCTGTCACGAGACTGTCCTGGGCCAGCACAACACCACCTGGATGCAGCATGGCAAGCCCGAGTGCCGTCATTGCAACGGCCTGCAAGAGGCGCCTGCCGACGCGCTTGCCGACGCGACATGGGGACAGCGGCGAGAGGACGGGGACCTGAGAGGGTGGCGGCGAGGACGAGAAGACCATGCCAGCTATCATAGGCGGATGAACGGACTGACTCACTTTGACAGCCAGGGCCAGGCCCACATGGTGGACGTCTCGGACAAGCCAGACACAGAGAGAACTGCCATTGCCACCGGGTTCATCAGCATGAGACCCGAAGTCATGCGCCTGGTTCAAGAAGGTACCGCCAAAAAAGGCGATGTCCTTGGCGTCGCACGGGTCGCTGCCATTCAGGCGGCCAAACGTACCAGTAGCCTCATTCCCCTGTGCCACCCGCTGCCCCTGAGTCACCTTGCGGTGGAATTTCGTAGCCAGGAAGATCCCTCAGGCATCTGGTGCACCGTGCGGGCGGTGACCTCAGGAAAAACAGGCGTCGAGATGGAGGCCCTTACCGGTGTGCAGATTGGGCTTCTCACGATCTATGACATGGTCAAGGCGGTCCAGAAGGACATGGTTATTTCGCATGTCCATCTGCGCGAAAAGCATGGCGGAAAATCGGGCAGCTACCTGAGCCCTACCTAAATACCACCGTCTTTCTGCCATTGAGCAGAATTCTCCGTTCTGCATGCCAACGTACCGCGCGGGCGAGCACCCGTGACTCAATGTCCCCCCCAATACGCGAGAGGGCCTGGGGGTCCAAGGCATGGTCAACCCGCTCGACATCCTGCTCAATAATCGGGCCCTCATCAAGATCGGTCGTCACATAGTGCGAGGTGGCCCCGATAATTTTCACCCCCCGCGCGTAGGCCTGCGCGTAGGGCTTCGCGCCCTTAAAGCTCGGCAAAAAAGAATGGTGGATGTTAATTGCCCGGCCGGCCCAGGCCTGACAGAGCCGCGGCGACAAGATCTGCATATACCGGGCTAAGACAATAAGGTCCACCTTACGATGGGCCACCAGGTCTTGCAAAGCAGCCTCTTGGGCGTCGCGGGTGTCAGGGGTTACCGGCAGGTAGTGAAAGGCAATGCCATGGTGGCGCACCAGCCCGGCGAAGTCCTCATGGTTAGAGGCCACCGCCACGATCTCGATGGGCAGCTGTCCGCTCTGGCTACGAAACAGCAAGTCATTGAGGCAGTGCCCAAACTTCGAGACGAGGATCATTACCCGAGGGCGCTCACCGGCCGGCGTAATGTCGCAATCCATCTGCATCGACGCGGCCACCGGAGCGAAGTCGGCAAGCAGGGATGCACGGTCTCGGCTCTGCGGCGCATCGAAATGCACCCGCATAAAAAAGAGCCCCGTCTCATCATCACCAAACTGCGCCGAGTCCAGAATGTTGCAGCCCGCATCCGCCAGAAACTGGGCGACCCGAAAGACAATGCCTTTGGCATCGGGGCAAGACAGGGTGAGGATAAAGTCGTGATGCATATGCTTGCGGGCCTCGCGCAGGCCGATCACGGCCTCAAGAAGAACGTGCTGACGCGCCGCGGCGGCTAGTGGGCCGCGGGCGGACCACCTACCAGCCGATATTCCGTGCCGCAATAGGGGCAGCGGGCCCTGCCCTCGGTGAGATCCAGAAAGACCCGAGGATGACTACTCCACAAGGGCATCTGCGGGTTGGGGCAATAGGCAGGAAGATCTCTGGCCTGTAACTCCACCACGGCGGTAGGCGAACCCTCAGGATGCGACATCGCGAGACTCCCCGACTAGATTCGGCTCAACCACGATGCATACTTCTCTGCACGCCCGGAGACCACATCAAAAAACAGACTCTGGATTTTTTCGGTGATCGGGCCCCGACGGCCCAGGCCAATGGTGCGGTCATCAAGCTCGCGAATGGGGGTCACCTCGGCTGCGGTACCCGTAAAGAAGGCCTCATCGGCGCAGTAGATCTCATCACGAGTGATCCGCTTTTCGATGACTGTGAGGCCGAGATCCTGGGCAAGCGTAATCACCGTATTGCGGGTAATGCCATCGAGACAAGAGGCCAGGTCCGGCGTGTAGACCTTGCCGGACTTCACGATAAAGAGATTCTCGCCCGCCCCCTCAGAGGCATAGCCGTCGGTATCCAGCAATAACGCCTCGTCATAGCCATTGGCTGCAACCTCCTGGTGGGCGAGGATCGAGTTGATGTAATAGCCCGAGGCCTTGGCCCGCACCAGAGACACATTGACATGGTGTCGCGAGAACGAGGAGGTCTTCACACGAATGCCTTTTGCCAGCCCATCTTCTCCAAGGTAGGCGCCCCAGGGCCAGGCCGCAACCGCCACATGAATGGTGTTGCCAACGGCCGAGACGCCCATTTTTTCCGAACCAATCCAGACAATGGGGCGCAGGTAGCACGACTTCAGGCCATTGCGGCGCACCACCTCACACTGGGCCGCCTCCAGCGTGGCCGCATCGAAGGGAATCTTCATCTGAAAAATCTTTGCCGAATTAAGGAGTCGTTGGGTGTGCTCCTTCAGACGGAAGATCGCACTGCCGCCTGCAGCCTCGTAACAGCGTACGCCCTCAAAGACGCCCATACCGTAATGCAGGGTGTGGGTCAGCACATGGATCTTGGCATCGCGCCAGGGCACCACCTCTCCATCCATCCAGATCCAGCCATCACGATCGGCCATTGACATGCCAGCATCTCCTCGGGGTCGTCGACTTTAGAATTGCGATTCCTCTTTGCGCCCGGAAAGGTTGGAAAGAGGGAAAACCCACATTCTATCGAAGCTTGCCCCATGCCCCCTTCCCGTAAACCACCGCGATCACGACAGGGCCCGGCTGCCCAGGCCTGGTCTGACCTCGGACCGGCCCTGGTCGCCGTGGGTATCTGGGGCGTGGTCACGGGCGTGGCCATGGTGAAGGCAGGCCTCACGCCCTGGCAGGCCGTGGGGATGAGCCTCTTGGTCTACGCGGGGTCCGCCCAGCTCGCCGCCCTGCCCCTTATGGTCTCCGGGGCCTCGCTTCCGATCGTCTGGATCAGTGCGCTTATCGTGAATCTGCGGTTCTTTATCTACTCGCTGGGACTGCGCCCCTGGTTTCGGCACCAGAGGCCCGTGGTACGCGCCCTCTACGGAACGGTCTCCACCGATGCCCAGGTCGTCGCCATTGCCCGGCGATTCGAAAAAGGAAGCCAATCGGCCGCGCGACGACGACTCTTTCTTCGGTATTTCCAGGTCTCTGCCGCGATGAACTGGGCCTGCTGGCAGGTCTGCTCTCTGGTGGGCATTTTTCTGGGCGGCCTGCTGCCCGCCGACTCGGGGCTTGCCTTTCTCGCCTCGCTGGCCCTTCTTACCCTGCTACTTCCGATGCTCAAAGGCCGACCCGCCTGGGGCTGTGTGGCCACCGCGGCGGTGGTCTCGGTGGTGCTCAAGCCCCTGCCACTGAACCTGGGTCTGCTCATTTCTGTGCTCCTTGGGGTGGCGGTTGCCCTCTGGCT
>JBEDFV010000199.1:0-7429 GCA_041175005.1 Pseudomonadota bacterium | reverse complement strand
GTGGGGTCTTGAATATTGGCACTCGGGTGCCCTACCCCATAGAAAAACGCATCAATCTTGTTGTCACAGAGTGCTGCCCCGTGCTCATCGGGCTTTAGCTCGGCAGATAACCCAAAGAAGCTGCGGCTGCGGTCCATGGCGGCAAGCAGTTCGTCCATAGACGCCACGGTGCCCGACCCTGGGTTTCCAATATTGACCCGCTTACCCTTGAGGTCCTCAAAGGATCGAATATTGGATTCTTTGCGCGCAAGCAACGTGAACGGTTCCGGATGCAACGAGAAGACTGACCGCAGTTCGGGCATGGGCCCCTGCTTCTCAAATACCTTCGACCCCTTCAGACCATGGAACTGCCAATCGGACTGGGTCACCCCAAACTCAAGGTCTCCCGCGCGTATGGCGTTTACGTTGTAGACCGAGCCCCCCGTGGACTCTACAGAGCAGCGCAGCCCGTGGTCTTTTCGATCCTTATTCACCAGGCGACAGATCGCTCCGCCCGCTGGGTAATACACGCCCGTTACCCCCCCGGTTCCAATGGTGATGAAATTATTCGCCGAGGCAACAGGGGCCACGACCGAGACAGAGAGTGCAACAACAGCCGAATAGAACAGTCTGGATTTCATGGAATTGCTCCTTTTCTTTTTCTTCAACATTCCTACCCTAACGCATCTTCCTTTGAGAAGGGGGAGCGGGTTACCTGGGGAGTACCCTAGCCAGTTCTTGGAGAACGGAGGCAAGCCGATCGGCCACCTCCTCTAGTTCGTCGTGAGACATTACCAAGGGGGGCGCAAGCAAGATATGGTCGCCGCGTTGCCCGTCTAGGGTGCCGCCCATGGGATAGCACATTAAACCGGCATCCAACGCGTTTTGCTTCACCTTGGCGTGCAGCTTACGTTCGGGCGAAAACGGCTGCTTGGTATCACGATCCTGCACCAACTCGATGCCAATAAAGAGTCCTCTGCCGCGAATGTCCCCCACCCAGGGGTGGTCAGAAAGCCGGCGCTCCAGGGCTGCCATGAGCCGTGCGCCCTTTTGCGGTACCTTCTCAACAATCTGCTCGCCCACCATGACATCTAACACCGCCAGGGCCGTCGCGCAGGCAACGGGATGTCCAAGATAGGTATGGCCATGCTGAAAAAAGCCCGACCCCTGCGCAATCACATCGTGTATGGCCTGAGATGTCATAAGGGCAGCAATCGGCTGATATCCGCCCCCCAGGCCCTTTGCAATCGTGACCATATCGGGCTGAACTTCCTCCTGTTCATACGCAAATAAACTACCCGTGCGGCCCATGCCACACATCACCTCATCGAGAATTAGTAGCACCCCATAACGGTCACAGACCGAGCGAATGCCGCGAAAGTACCCCTCGGTTGCTGGAACGGCCCCGAGCGTGGCGCCCACGACGGGCTCAGCGACAAAGGCCAAAACCGTCTCCGGATCTTCGGCGATAAGGGTCTGCTCAAACTCTGTAACCAGGCGTTCTGCGTATTGCGTATCGGTCTCACCGGATTCTTTACCGCGATAGGCATAACAGGGCGAGACATGGGTAACCGGCATGAGAAGATCGCGAAAAGGCGCTCGGCGCCAGGCGTTTCCGCCCACCGCCAGGGCACCGAGCGTGTTGCCGTGGTAGCTCTGCCTTCGCGCGATAAACTTCGTGCGCCTGTCCTCGCCGCGTTCGATTGCCACCTGTCGCGCAAGCTTAAGCGCAGCCTCAATCGCCTCAGACCCACTAGAGACCAAATACACACGGTCCAGACGACGCGATGGCTCTTCACCAAAAAAGGGGGAGAGCCCGATCAGCCGGTCCGCAAGCGCCTCTGCTGGGGCACTGGAAAAAAAGCTGGTGTGTACATAGGCAAGCCGGTCAATCTGTGCATGCATGGCCTGAATAACCGCAGGGTGCTGGTGACCAAGACTGCTTACCGCAGCCCCACCACAGGCGTCTAGATATCGCTTCTGGTTTCGATCAATAAGCCAGCAGCCCTCTCCTGTTTCGATCCATGGATAGTCATAACGGCTATTCCTATGAAAAACATGACTCATGTACGCTCCTCAACAAAAAGCTTCATCGCTTTTAACCATCTGAACGCGACCCACCGACCGGGGAAAGGGGCACAAGACGCAGACCATCTGCGTCGATTCGCAGCCCGCCACCACGCAATGCGCCAGGCACAAAGGACCAGTCTGGTAAGACCCAGCGACGGCGGCCAGAGGGCAGCGCTGTGCAGCCCGGTAGATGGGTATGTCCATGGACCAGAACTTCTGCGCCGTGACGACGCAAGGCGGCGTCTGCCTCCTCCGGCACAACATCCATCAGGGCCATGGGCTTCTCAGTTTTTTCTTCTTCACTGCGTGCGCGTAACCCACGGGCCGTTTCCAGACGCTCTGCGAGCGGGCGAGAGAGAAAACGCCTCTGCCAGGCCTCCGACCGGGCCTGCGAACGCCAGAGCTGGTAATCGGTATCAGCCGTGCAGAGTTCGTCACCGTGACACAGAAGCGCCGGGCCCGCGGCGAGCCCCGGATGCGAGAGGGTGACAAAAGGGGCCAGCAATACGGCAGAGAGCCGCTCGCAGAGCGTTGGGCCGATAAGAAAGTCGCGGTTTCCTACCAGAAGGCCAACTTGTACAGGCCGATCTGGCCGGGCCCGACGCAACTCTGTAAGGCAATCGGCCAGCATCTTCCAAGCGGGGGGTACATCTGCTGGCGCCTTAGCGGACATTTGGTCGTCACCGACCCACGCATCAAACACATCACCAAGCAGCAGGATCCAGCTTGTGCGCTGGCCCTCGTGGCTTAACCACCGAACAAAGCCCTCGGTACGGGCTGGTTCGGCGTCGTCCAGATGCATATCAGAGCAGAGCAGGACGCTGTCTGCCCCCTGAAGGGTGAGCGCAGAAACGCCACCCACGGCTGCTGTTACTTCGCCTCGGCCTTCTGAATAACGATGGGGTCGACCGGTACGTCTGCATGAAAGCCTTTATTGGCTGTCTTCACCTTCGCGATCTTATCGACCACCTCTTTGCCTTCCACCACCGTGCCAAAGACCGCATACCCCCAGCCACTGCCTGTAGGGGCCTTGAAATTTAGAAAGGCATTGTCGGCCACGTTGATGAAAAACTGGGCCGTCGCCGAATGCGGATCACTGGTTCGGGCCATGGCAACGGTGTAGGGGTCATTCTTCAGGCCGTTGCTCGCCTCATTTTCGATGGGGTCTTGGGTGGGCTTCTGGCTCATCTTTTCATCAAAGCCACCGCCTTGAATCATGAAGCCATCAATCACCCGATGAAAAATCGTTCCATCAAAGTGGCCACTCTTCACGTAAGACAAAAAATTCTCAACCGTCTTGGGCGCCTTCTCGGCATCGAGCTGTATCGTGATTTTGCCCATGTTGGTGGTGAGTTCAACCATAGAAGACCTTCCCTTTCGCGCAGTACGCAGAACATTAGAAACTGGAATCATCCCCTCGGCGAGGCCAGGGGGAATAGCGGGCAGGCTGCTCGCCTGTGGCCGAGACACCCCGGGTACGCCCGGGAGCACAGGACCTGCAGCAGGTAAACCCAGAAGATAGTCGCGCTTAGGACGCAGAAATGGCGACGCATTGGTTACCCGACTGCCCCGATCGTAGGCCTCGAAGGCAAGCTGGACATAGAGGTCGCCAAGATTCTCGTAGGCCAAGGCGTAGTCTGGCCGATTGCGAATGGCCCGCTCAAGCGACTGACGCGCCTTTTGCGGCTGACCCTGCCGCAGATAGAGAACGGCAAGGTTATTGTGCGGCTCAGAGAGTTCTGGAAACTCTTCTACCAGAGACTCAAAGGCCGAAATCGCCGCATCGATAGGGCGCGTCTGGGTCCAGAGGACCGCCTCAAGAAAACGCCACTGGGCATCACGGGGCTTGGCCTTCAGGCCCTGGGCAATGGCTTTTTCGGCCTGCTCAAACTGCCGAAGCTCAAGCAACTCTGCCGCGCGGGTGACCTCTGGAGAGATCGAGGGTACCGTGCGGCTTGGTGCGAGTAGCATCTGGGCCTGCACGGGTAAGACCAGTGCGGCAAGCAGGGCGAGCAGAGCACGCCGAAAAGTAAGCGCCCAATTAAAATACATAGACTCGCAGTATAAAGACTAAAACCGACAGGGCCCCGCGCCCACCGAACCAGGCAGAGGGCGATTTTTTGCAGATCTATAACAGCTTAACCCGGGCGAAGACGCCCTTTGGTCCTATTGAGCCTGGTCATGTACGCATGTATGTCTGCGGCATGACGGTATACGACTATTGCCATGTGGGCCATGCCCGCGTGCTCGTCGCCTTCGATATGGTGCGCCGTTGGCTGAAGTGCCAGGGCTATCGGGTCACCTATGTGCGCAACATCACTGATATTGACGACAAGATTATTAAACGCGCCGTAGAGAACCATGAGCCCATAGGGCAGCTCACCGGCCGATTTATCGAGGCCATGAACCAGGATGCCGCGGCCTTGGGCGTAGAACCTCCCGACCATGCGCCGCGTGCGACCGACTATGTGCCCCAGATGCTCGCACTCATCGACCGTCTAAAGACCAACGGCTTTGCCTACCAGGCCACGCTGCCCAATGGCGAACCCGGGGATGTCAATTTCGCGGTGCGCGCGTTTAGCGGCTATGGCCAGCTCTCCGGAAAGTCGCTCGACGACCTGCGCGCAGGCGAGCGGGTGGCCGTGGAAGACAACAAGCGAGATCCGCTCGATTTTGTCTTGTGGAAGCGGGCCAAGCCCGGAGAACCCGACGACGCGACCTGGCCCTCAGCCTACGGCATGGGGCGCCCCGGATGGCATATTGAATGCTCGGCCATGAGCTGCAGTCTGCTGGGCCCACACTTTGATATTCATGGCGGCGGCGCAGACCTGCAGTTTCCCCACCATGAAAATGAGATCGCCCAGTCTGAGGGCGCTTACCGGGGGGAGACCGGCAAGCCCTTTGTCAATGTCTGGATGCACAATGGGTTTGTTCGCATCGATGACGAGAAGATGTCAAAGTCGTTGGGCAACTTCTTCACTATTCGTGATGTGCTGGCGCAGTTCGATCCGGAGGTGGTGCGATTCTTCATTCTCCGGGCCCACTACCGCAGCCCACTGAATTATTCCGATGCCGCCCTGCAAGAATCCCGCGCGGGATTACTACGGCTCTACACGGCCCTAGAGGCAAGCGGGCAGACCACTGCCTTGGATGCGGCACAAGACACTACGGCTGCGGGTATGGCAGCACTAGAAGACCCCCATCCGCTTGCCCAGGCCTTTGGCCAGGCCATGAACGATGATTTCAATACGCCCGAGGCAATTGCAAGCCTCTTTGGCCTGGCGGCGGAGATTCTGAAGACCAAAGAAGATCCGCAGCAAGAGATTCAGAACCAGGCACGGGGCAAGCTCTTGCGTCAGCTTGGTGGGGTGCTGGGTCTTCTGCAGCGGGCGCCTTCGGCAGCCCGGCAAGCAGGAGGCGTTAATACGGCGGCCGCAGGGGCCACCGAGTCTTCCTCGGACTTCATCGAGGCCGAAATCGCGCGGCGTGCCGCAGCCAAAAAAGCCAAAGACTTTGCCCTGGCCGACACCATACGCGCAGACTTACTCGCCCGGGGTGTCGTTCTGGAAGACAGCCCACAAGGAACGACCTGGCGCCGGGCCTAGCCCTGCCCCTGCGTTCAGTGCCCACTTCGTCTGTAACGCAAAATAGCGGAGAATTAAGGGCGTATGAAACAGACCTTTCTGGATTTTGAGCAGCCCCTGGCCGAACTTGAGGCCAAGATCGAAGAACTGAGATTCGTGCAGAACGACTCGGCGGTAGATATTTCTGAAGAAATTGGCCAGCTGCGCGAGAAGGCTGACCAGCAGATCAAAGAGATCTACGGCAAGCTCACCCCCTGGCAGATTTCCCAGGTCGCGCGGCATCCTCAGCGGCCCTACACCCTCGATTACATCGGTACGGTTTTTTCCGACTTCTACGAACTGCACGGGGACCGCGGCTTTGCCGATGACCCGGCCATTGTGGGTGGGCTGGCCCGGTTTAATGGCCAGTCGGTCATGGTTATTGGTCATCAGAAAGGGCGTGATCTCAAAGAGCGCACCTTTCGTAATTTTGGTATGCCCCGGCCCGAGGGCTACCGTAAGGCAGAGCGGCTCATGCTCCTCGCCGAGCGATTTGGCCTGCCGGTCGTGACGCTCATTGACACCCCAGGGGCCTACCCGGGCATTGGGGCTGAGGAGCGTGGTCAGTCAGAGGCCATTGGCCGCAATCTCTTTGTCATGGCAGGGCTCAGAGTTCCGCTTATCTCGGCTGTTATTGGCGAGGGGGGCTCAGGTGGCGCGCTTGCAATTGCCGTTGGCGACCATATGGTGATGCTGCAGTACGCCACCTATTCCGTCATTTCGCCAGAAGGCTGCGCCTCAATCCTCTGGAAGAGTGCGGAGCGGGCGCCCGAGGCGGCGGAGGCACTTGGCATTACCGCCCAGCGGTTAAAGGCCTTGGGCCTCATTGATAGGGTCGTGCCAGAGCCCCTCGGGGGGGCACATCGCGCACCAGACCTTGCGGCCGGGCACCTGAAGAAAGCCATTGAAGAGGGCCTCAAGCTCGTTGCAGGACTCGACCCCGAGGCCCTGCTCGCCCGACGGCAGGCCCGCATCCGGGCCTATGGCAAGTTCAAAGAAGCCAGCTAGAGACGCCGCTGTCCTCGGGGCACTGAAGGTGCCGCCCGCAGCCCTTCAGCCTGGGCTCATTGTTGTGGGCTATTCCGGCGGGCTGGATTCCACCGTACTGCTGCATGGGCTAACACGGCAGATTGCACAGTCGCCCGCCTGGCGTGGATATTCGCTGCTGGCAGTGCATATTAATCATCGACTGCAGCCCGCCGCTATGCGCATGGAGCGCCACTGCCGGCTGCAGTGTCGGTCGATTGCTCTGCCACTTATGGTGCGCAGACCCACTATCTCTGCCGGGCAGAAGGCCGACCTGGGTATTGAGGCCGCGGCACGGCAGGCCCGCCGCCTGTGCCTCAGGAGAATTGCCCAACAAAAGAAGGCACGGGCCATTGCGCTGGCCCACCACCAAGACGATCTGGTGGAGACCATGCTTCTGCAGTGGATGCGGGGGGCAGGCCTCGAGGGCCTGACCGCGATGCAGGCTGTCTCCCCCCACGAAGACGGCCTTCTCTGGCGGCCCCTCTTGGGCTGCGATAAGGCCTCTCTTGAGGCCTACGCGCGGGCACATAGGCTTTCCTGGATAGAAGACCCGAGTAACGCCCTGCCAGACTTCGACCGCAATCGTCTGCGCCAAGAGGTGTTGCCTGTTCTGCGCCAGATACGCACCGGGGCATTGGCTGCCATGGCACGCAGCATTGGACTGCTCCAAGATGCGCGCGGGCTTCTGGAATCGTTCACCACAGAGGATCTCAAGGCATGCCTCATAG
>JBEDFV010000198.1:0-3806 GCA_041175005.1 Pseudomonadota bacterium | reverse complement strand
GCATTTCTGGGCCTCGATGATTTTCTTCAACATCACCTTCTTCCCGATGCACTTCCTGGGTCTGGCCGGTATGCCCCGCCGGTATGCCGACTATCCGATGCAATTCGCCGACTTCAATATGCTGGCCTCTGTCGGTGCGTTTGGCTTTGGCCTCTCCCAGCTCATCCTGCTCTATGTGGTGATTAAGTGCATCAAGGGTGGACCGAAGGCCGCCGACAATCCCTGGGAGGCACCTGGCGGTCTGGAGTGGAGCGTGCCCTCGCCCGCACCCTTCCACACTTTTGAGACGCCCCCGGTGGTCAAGTGAGCCTCTCTGGTGAGCCCTCCACTGTCGATGCGGCGGCGGTAGCCTCTGCATCGACACCGGCCCCTACGCTTACGAGTGTGTCGGGTTCGGCGGCGCCTGCAGGGGGGGCCAACCTTCGGCTCGCCCTTATTCTTGCCTCGATTGCCACAGCTTTTTTTGCGGGCATCGTGCTGAAGTACATATTCTTCCCGGTGCCCTAAGGCACGCGCCTATCTCTCCTTCTTGAGTGAGTCTATCGATGTCAGAAACCACGGCTTCTCGTCAGGACAACCAGCGCATGCTGGGCAAGCTGCTCATGGTGGCGATCTTGATGTTTGGCTTTGGCTTCGCTTTGGTGCCCTTCTACGAGAAGATCTGCGAGATCACGGGCATTAATGTGCTTGCGTCACGCGACAAGCTCAATCGCGATGAGGCCAGAAAATTTGCTGCCAATACCCAGGTCGATATGACCCGCAAGGTATCGGTGGAATTCGACGCCAACGCCCATGGCCCTTGGCGCTTTAAGCCCCGCATGAATGTCACTGAGGTACACCCTGGTGAGCTGGTCACGGTGATCTATGAGATTGAAAACACCCTCGATCGCGCTGTGTCCGGCCAGGCGATTCCTAGTTATGCGCCGAAGCAGTCTGCGTCGCACTTTAAAAAGCTGGAGTGTTTCTGCTTTGAGCAGCAAGACCTCGCAGCCGGTCAGGTGCGAGAGTTTCCGGTGGTCTTTGTGATCGATCCCGAACTGCCCGATGGCATTCGCAACATCACGCTGAGCTACACCTTCTTTGAGATTGGTGCCGCCGCAGGAAAGGCGTCCGCCCCTGCCTTAGTCGGCCCGAATGCGCCCCGGGCGCAGACGCTTTAAAGACTGCGAAACGACGCATGAATTCTCTGGATGATCTTAAAGAGGCCGGCGCACGGAAGGGCAGTTTTTTTCGTACCGTGTCGGCTGTGCTCTGGTCTTTTTTTGGCGTGCGCAAGGCAGCAAGCCACGATGCCGATGTGGCCACGCTTAATCCGCTGCATGTGATCATCGTCGGGGTGATTCTCGGTATTTTTTTCGTGCTGAGCCTGGTGTTTCTGGTTCGTATGGTGGTGCAGTAGCTTTTTCTGGGCTGGTTGATAATAACTGGCGCTTCTTGTCGCAGCGGAATCGGTCGGTCTGAGATGTTGTCTGTTAAAGGTTTATTTTTGATGGAATTTTTAGGGAGATCACAATGAGCGCCACTACGCATGGCCAATCACCGTATTACTTTGTGCCCGCGCCAAGTAAATGGCCCATCGTGGGTTCTATCTCGATGTTCTTTTTCATGCTGGGCATGTCTGGCACCGTTAATGGCGCAGCCTACGGCCCGTATTCGGTGGCACTTTCTTTCGCCATCCTGACCTACATGTTCTTTGGCTGGTTTGCTGCGGTCATTCACGAGTCCGAGGGCGGGCAGTACAACCACCGCGTAGACGCAAGCTTCCGCTGGAGCATGAGCTGGTTTATTTTCAGTGAGGTCATGTTCTTTGCGGCGTTCTTTGGCGCGCTCTTCTATGCCCGCGTTATTGCCATGCCGTGGCTTGGCGATCTCGATCACAAGGCGTTCCTCTGGCCTGACTTCTCAGCCCAGTGGCCCAACGCAGGCCCGGCTGGCGTGGTGGAGTCGTTTCAGACCATGGGCCCCTTCTGGATTCCCACGATCAATACCGCCTTGCTCTTGGCCTCTGGCGTAACGCTCACGATCGCCCACCATGCGCTGCGTGAAGACCACCGCAGTAAGGTTGTCTTTTGGCTCGGCATCACGATTGTCTTAGGGCTGGTCTTCTTGGGGTTCCAGGCCTATGAGTACATGCATGCCTATGCCGACCTCAACCTCAAGCTCACCTCAGGCATCTTTGGCTCCACCTTTTACATGCTCACAGGCTTTCACGGCTTCCATGTCACCGTCGGTGCCATCATGTTGCTCGTGGTCTGGTTCCGGGTGGTGAAAGGGCACTTTAAACCCAGCCATCATTTCGCGTTTGAAGGGGCCGCCTGGTATTGGCACTTCGTCGACGTTGTCTGGCTCGGCCTCTACGTCGTCGTCTACTGGTTGTAAACGAACACCAACCGCATTACGGGGCGGTCTTCTGACCGCCCTTTTTTGTCTCTGGCGCCAGAGCCTAAAAACGGATGCCGGTGGATTCGATCAGTCCAAACCGGTGGGCCAGCAATAGCGAGAGAAAGAGCAGCACAGAGAGCCCGACGCGGATGGCAAGGGCCTTGACCGTACGATTGCTCTGCCCCTTGTCTCGCATCAGGTAAAACAATGCAGACCCAAGACTTGCAAGAATCAGAATGAAGGCACCGGCAATAAAGATTTTCATGCAATGACCCGAAATCGCCTTAATCTCGCAAGCCTAACATGCCTGCTTCTGGCTGCCCTGGGCCTCGCCCTCGGCGTCTGGCAATGGCAGCGCAGTCTCTACAAGCAAGACCTGGCCGACCGCCGCGATCGGGCGGTGGCCCAGGCGGCTGCATCTCGCCCGATCGTGGTTGGCGCTGAGGTCCGCTGGGAGAAGGATCTTGAACCCAACGCATGGGACCAGCGGCCGGTTGTCTTAGAAGGGCTCTGGCAGTCTGACCGTCAGATCTATCTCGATAACCGGGCTTTTGCGGGGCGGGCCGGTGTCCATGTACTCGCGCCGCTGGTCCTGGCAGACGGCAGTCTGGCCTGGGTAAACCGGGGATGGGCACCAAAGCCTCCGGGCGCCACAACACCCGATCTCACTGGGTTTATTGAAGGTCGGCTTCACCGGCCCCCCAGTGACGCCTCGGTACGCATCGCCGCCACCGGACAGGCGAGCACAATGCGACGCCTTGAGCTCACCCGGGACCCCGCGGTCTTGCGCCAGGGCGCTCTCTGGCAGAACTTCGATGGCGAAGCGGCACAACAGTGGATTGCGAGCACCGGGCGGGAGCCATCTCGCGTCTGGCCGGTGATCTTCTGGCAGACCGAGGCTCCGTCTGAGGGACTCGTGCTCGCCGTGCCGAACATCCGTGCCGATGATGTGGCTATGCATCGCGGCTATGCGCTGCAATGGTGGCTGCTCATGGCCGTTGCATTATTTTTCGCCTGGCGCCTCTCACGAAAGGACAAACCTGAATGACCTCCCGCGTCACGCCCCCCACCACATCGACCTCACCAGCCCCGTCGACCGACAATAGCGCGACTGCGGCCCAGGCAGCAGCCACCCCGCGGCGGTCGCAGCGTCTTACCCTCTGGCTCGTAGTCGCGGTCTGCGTGGCCCCTGTGTTGGCCTCGTACTTCCTCTACTACGGCGTGCGCCCCGAAGGACGGACCAACTACGGAGAACTCCTATCTCCGCAGATCACGGTCTCCACCCTTACCACCCGCGTCGTTGTTCGACCGCAGGCCGAATCGGGATTCCTCGACATACTCGCCGCCTTGCCGGCGGAGGACCCTCGCCGCGCACTGGCCAGCATGGCCGACTTCCGCGGCCGCTGGCTGCTCGTCCGTGTGGG
>JBEDFV010000197.1:0-5141 GCA_041175005.1 Pseudomonadota bacterium | reverse complement strand
CCTCTGCCAGATCAAGCTGCAGAGATTCACGTCCCAGCTTTTTGCCCACCAGAGATTCCACATCGGCCACCAGTCGCTCATCGAGACTGGTCATGAGCGAGATGGCCTGACCGGACGCACCGGCCCGGCCCGTGCGGCCAATACGGTGTACATAGTCTTCGGGCGAATAGGGAATATCGTAATTAATGACGGCCGGAAGCTCCGCAATGTCCAGACCACGGGCGGCCACGTCAGTGGCCACCAGCACCTCGATCTGCCCCTGCTTGAAATTCTCCAGGGTCACCAGCCGCTCACCCTGGCTCTTATCGCCATGAATTGCATCGGCGGCAATGCCCTCGCGAATAAGTTCGCGGGCAAGGCGACTCGCGCCGATCTTGGTGTTGGTAAAGACAATGACCTGCTTGAGCCCCTGCTGCTTGATGATCTGTACGACAGCCTGACGCTTGTGTTCTGCCCGCTCGACCTTATAGACCTTCTGCGTCACATTATCTGCGGTGGCATTGCGGCGGGCCACCTCTACGGTGACCGGATTGTCCTTAAGGAATGTCTTAGCGAGCTTGCGAATCTCGGGGGAGAAGGTTGCTGAAAACAGCAGGCTCTGACGCGAGGCAGGCACGAGATTCACGATGCGCTGCAGGTCGGGCAGAAACCCCATGTCGAGCATGCGGTCTGCCTCATCGAGCACGAGAAGAGAGACCTGAGAGAGATTAAGGGTCTTCTGTTGCACATGGTCGAGAAGTCGGCCGGGCGTTGCAATCAGAATCTCGACCCCAGACCGCAAGGCCGCAGTCTGCGGCGCCATGTCCATGCCACCAAAGACCACCGCACTGCGCAACTGGGTGTAGCGTGCGTACTGGGAGACGTTTTGATAGATCTGATCGGCGAGTTCGCGGGTAGGCGCAAGCATGAGCGCACGCACGGGATGCCGCGCAGGCGAGGCACTCGCACTGGCCAAGGGAATCAGGCGATGCAGAATCGGCAGGGTAAAGGCGGCGGTCTTTCCGGTACCCGTCTGGGCGGCGCCCATAACGTCCATGCCCGCCAACACGTGCGGGATAGCCTGCTCCTGAATAGGGGTTGGCGTGGTGTAGCCCGCCTCGGCGATGGCCCGCAGCAAGTCTGCATGCAGGCCCAATTCATTAAATTGCATTCGGGCATTATCCATGATTATGAACACAACGCTGCGGGCCAGTTTCCCGGCCATTTTTGTTTTGATCTGGAGTACGGGCTTTATCGTCGCCCGTTATGGCATGCCCTACGCCGAGCCCATGACCTTTCTCACCCTTCGGTACCTCGGGGTCATCGCGCTGATGCTCCCCCTGGTGTGGCTGATGAAGGCCCCCTGGCCCAGCCGCAGGCTGGCCTGGAAGATTGCGCTGGCCGGCATATTGATGCAGGCGGGTTACCTGGGCGGCGTCTGGGCGGCTGTCAAAGATGGCATGACCGCCGGACTTGCGGCGCTGATTGTGGGGCTACAGCCGATTATGACGGCCTGCCTCGCTGGCCTCATACAGGAGCGGCTCGAGCCACGCCAGTGGCTTGGGCTGGGACTAGGCCTCTTGGGCGTGGCCCTCGTCGTCTGGGCCAAGATTGACCTCGTGGGCCTTACGCCCCTTAGCCTTGGCTTTGCCGTTCTCGCCCTCATGAGCATTACTGCTGGCACTTTGTATCAGAAACGCGCCTGCCCTGACTTCGACCTACGTACCGGAAGCATTCTCCAATTTGCAGCCTCTGCGGCGGTGAGCCTGCCCTTTGTCTTTCTCTTTGAGACGCGCGAAATCATCTGGCATCCCCATATGATCGGCGCGCTGCTCTGGTCGATTCTCGCGATCTCGCTCGGCGCCATCTCACTGCTCTTTGTGCTGATTCGGGAAGGCGCCGCGACCCAGGTCACGGGCCTACTCTATCTCACCCCACCCACCACCGCTGTCATGGCCTGGCTGCTCTTTGGGGAACCCATTACCACGCTAACCGTATTGGGTATGGGGGCCACTGCCGTAGGCGTCTGGCTTGTGATGCGCAGCCCGGTCGCCAGTACCCCAGGCGCCGCAGCCGCTAAGACGACATCACCCGAATCGCGATAAAGACTGCCAACATGGCAACCGTTAGCCAGCCGAGTCGCTCCACCCAGCGGAACAGCCAGGCCTCCATGGCGGGTCCGCCCCAGCGCATGAGTAGGGCCACGAGATAAAAACGGCCACCACGCCCTACGAGTGATGCCAGCACAAAGGGCACCAGGGCCATGCCCGCCACACCCGCCGCCACGGTGAAGACTTTGTAAGGAATCGGGGAGAATCCCGCGACCAGGACCGCCCAGAATCCCCAGTCAAGGAACCACTGCTGGGCAGTCTGAAAGGCCGGCCAGTAGTGACTCTCTGAAAGCCACGGAGAGAGCCAGTCAAAGGCCACGATCCCCAGGAAATACCCAAAGAGCCCACCCAGCACAGAGGTCACGGTGGTGATGGAGGCAAACCAGAGCGCCCGCTCGGGCCGCGCCAGGCTCATGGGGGCGAGCATCACGTCGGGAGGGATGGGAAAAAACGAAGACTCTGCAAAACTCAACATGCCCAGAAGCCAAGGCGCACGCCGATGGCGTGACCACTGCATGACCTGGAGATAGAGGCGAGAGAAAAGGCGCGGCACGTTCTGGATCTTACAATCGAAACATGTCTGGTCCTCTGCCTCCCTCGGAGCCCACTGCCCCCACCGCCGAGGTGCAGGCACGAGAGGCCTTTCGGCGGGGGGTCCGTGCAGCCCTGGCCGCACCCGCTGCTGTGCTCTTTGCCGGCATGATGGGCTTTGGCGCGTTAAGCCAGAGTGTGGGTATGTCGTTTCTGGGCAGCCTCGCAGCAAGTGCATTCATCTATGCGCTACCAGGTCAGATTGTGATGGCCGAAATGATGGCGGTCGGGGCCACGGGCCTTCTGGTCAGCCTTGCCGCAGCGCTCACGGCCGCGCGCTTCCTGCCCATGACGCTGACTGTGATCCCGCAGATTCCTTCGCACCATCGCACGGGTTCGACCTTCTTTATGGTCCACCTGCTCGCCATGACCTCCTGGGCCATCGCGGTGCGTGAATTTCCACGACTCGCGCCGGACGACCGTCGGCCCTATTTTCTTGGGTTTGGCCTTGTCTGTTGGGGCGTCTGTATCCCCGGTACCGCCCTGGGCTATCTTTTGGCCGGTCACGTGCCGGGGCCGATAACCCTGGCTCTGGTCTTTCTCAACCCACTCTTTTTCTTGCTGAACTTCACCGAGGTGCGTCCCCTGGGCTTTCGACTCGCGATACTCTTTGGCGCTGTGCTGGGCCCACTCACCTACCTGGTCTCCCCCGGCTACAGCCTTCTGCTCTCGGGGGTCCTCGGTGGGAGCCTTGCCTACGCCCTACAACGCCACATCCGTGCACGAAAAGCCTGAAGCGCCATGAATGAACTCATCGTGGTTCTCGCCGCCGCCCTAGGCACCTACGGCTGGCGGTTTCTCGGCCTGGCCTTATCCGGTCGCATTCGAACCGACTCAGAATTCTTCCAATGGATTTCCTGTGTCACCTACGCAATGGTCGCCGGCCTGGTCTTCCGCATTGTCGTTCTGCCGGTAGGCCTCCTTGCACAGATACCCCTAGGCACGCGGCTGATCTGCATTGGGGCAGCCCTCATCGTGATGGTCTGGCCCTACCGGCCGTTTCGTGGCCTGGTGCCCGCGATTCTGGTCGGTACCGCCCTCATGGTCGGTGCAGGCCTACACTTTCTCGCACCCGCGACCACCCCCTGAGACTCTTACTGGAGCGCTACGCATGACCGAGGCCCTTGCCCCATTCTTCGCTGCCTTATTGCTGGCCTATCTCCTAGAGCCCCTTGCGGCACGCTTTCAGTCCTTTGGCATGGCCCGCGCGCTGGCGAGCCTGGCAGCCATTGTGGTGGGGCTGATCTTGGTCATCGGGTTGGTGGCCATCGCGGTACCCATTATTCACCACGAGTTCCTGCAGCTGCGCGAACGGCTGCCCGATGCGCTCACCGCCGTCTATGGGCATATCTATCCGTGGTTATTGCAGCTGGGGCTGCCTGTTGACGACAGCGTGGCCCTGCGGGAGCGGCTTATTGAGGCCCTCAAGGACCAGTCGGGGTCGGTCTCCACGACCCTCTGGTCGACTCTGCAATCTGGTCTCGGGATGTTGATTGCCCTTGTGGGCTGGCTTGTACTGGTGCCTGTGGTGATTTTCTTTTTACTTAAAGACTGGCTGCAGATTCTGCTCAAGGCCCTTGACTTCTTCCCACCGCGGCAACGAGGACCAATTCAGGAGACAACCCAGGAGATTCATCAGACGTTAAAGGCCTACCTGCAGGGACAACTCCTGGTCATGGCCGCAATGGCGGGCTTCTATGCCGTGGGTCTCTGGATCGGCGGCCTGTCTAACTGGTTCTCCATTGGACTGCTCTCCGGGTTGCTGGTCTTTATTCCCTATGTGGGGTATGCCCTGTCGGTCGTCGTAGCGGGCGTATCAGCAATTCTAGAACTGGGCCTCGGTACAGGCCTGCTGGTGATCGTGGTGGTCTACGGACTGGGGCAGGTGCTTGAGAGCTTTGTGCTCACCCCAAAGATCGTGGGCGATCGCATCGGACTGCATCCGCTGGCGGTTTTACTCGCATTGGTGGTCTTTGGCAGTCTTCTCGGGTTTATCGGCGTGCTCTTGGCCCTGCCACTGGCCGCCGTCCTGGTGGTGTTGGGGCGGCGGCTACTGCGCGCCTGGCATGAGGACGATGGCGAAGAGCGAAAACGTCCCGAGTGAGCGGGTCTGTCGCTCGCTGGACTATGCCTCGGATGGTGCGGGGGGATCGGCCGGTATCGTGTAGACCGTGCGATGAGGAAAGGGAATTTCGATGCCCTCTACATCGAAATCGCGCTTGAGTCGGCGCAAGAATTCGCGGCGCACCACCGCCTGCTCCAAGGCTGCCGTCTTGAGTCGGCAGCGAATAACCACTGCCGAATCGGCCCACTGTTCCACCCCAGCGATGTCAAGATCGTCGAGAATTTTATGGCCCTGTAACGGGTCCTCGCGTAGTGCGGCTGCACAGCGCCGCATTACCGCATAGACACGGTCAATATCTTCTTTGTAGGCCACACCAATGTCCATCACGGCATAGG
>JBEDFV010000196.1:0-3286 GCA_041175005.1 Pseudomonadota bacterium | reverse complement strand
TATATGCTGGCCCTTCCCGATGATGCGCAGAAGGCCCCAAAGATTGCGGTCTCGGAGATGAACTTTGGCGCCTACCCCATGGTGACAGGACAGAGCCGTATTGGCCGTCGGTTTTACGATGAAGCCCCCGCCGTCGATGCAGTGAAGGCGACCAAGGGCCAGATGCTCGATGCCGATGCCGCATTCGCGGTGGGGCTTGTGACCAGTAACCCCGACGATATCGACTGGGCAGATGAGGTACGCATTGCGATTGAAGAGCGCTCAGCCATGTCGCCCGATGCGCTGACCGGTATGGAGGCCAACCTGCGGTTTAACGGCAAGGAGACCATGTTTAGCCGCATCTTTGGCCGGCTTACCGCCTGGCAGAACTGGATCTTCCAGCGCCCCAATGCCGTGGGCGAGAAGGGGGCCTTAAAGGTCTATGGCAAGGGTGAAAAGGCCGCCTTTGACTGGAATCGCGTCTAAGACGATTACGAACCACCGCTACGAACCCGACGAACGACCAATTTTTTTACGAACCAAGTTTCTAAGGAGCAGACCATGAACGGAATCAACTACAGCGAGAAGATCCCCAACAACGTCAACCTGAGCGAAGACCGCACCCTGCAGCGGGCGCTCGAGCAGTGGCAGCCCAACTACATTCAGTGGTGGAATGACATGGGCCCAGAAGGCAGCCAGAACTTTGATGTCTACCTGCGCACCGCCGTCAGCGTTGATCCGCAAGGATGGGCCCAGTTCGGCCATGTGAAGATGCCCGACTACCGCTGGGGCATCTTCTTGAATCCCGCTGAGGCCGGCCGCAAGATCCACTTCGGCGACCACAAGGGTGAGGATGTCTGGCAAGACGTGCCCGGTGAGCACCGTGCCAACCTGCGCCGTATTATCGTGACGCAAGGCGATACGGAGCCTGCTTCTGTAGAACAGCAGCGCCACCTGGGGCTGACCTGCCCCAGCCAGTACGATCTGCGCAACCTCTTTCAGGTAAATGTGGAAGAGGGCCGGCACCTCTGGGCCATGGTCTATCTGTTGCACAAGCATTTTGGCCGTGATGGCCGCGAAGAGGCTGAGGCCCTCTTAGAGCGCCGCAGCGGCGAGCAGGACAACCCCCGCATTCTTGGGGCGTTTAACGAGAAGACGCCTGACTGGCTCTCGTTCTACATGTTCACCTACTTCACCGACCGCGATGGCAAGTTCCAGCTCTGTGCCTTGGCCGAATCGAGCTTCGATCCCTTGGCACGCACAACCCGGTTCATGCTGACGGAAGAGGCCCACCATATGTTTGTGGGTGAGTCGGGCGTTTCTCGCGTGATTCAGCGCACCTGCGACATGATGAATCAGCTGAAGACCGACGACATCACCAAGCTGCGGGCCGCAGGTGTCATCGACCTGCCCACCATTCAGCGTTACCTCAATTTCCACTTCTCGGTCACCATTGATCTCTTTGGTGCCGATGAGTCCAGTAACGCCGCAACTTTTTACAGCTCTGGTCTGAAGGGTCGGTACGAAGAGGGCAAGCGCATCGATGACCATATTCTCAAGAATGACACCTACAAGGTGCTGCAGGTGGTCAATGGGCAGCTCATCGAGAAAGATGTGCCGATGCTCAATGCGCTTAATGAAGTTCTGCGTGATGACTACATCAAAGACTCGGTGGGCGGTGTCGATCGCTGGAACAAGGTGATCGAGAAGGCAGGTATCGATTTCCGTCTCAAGGTGCCGCATAAGGCCTTTAACCGCAAGATTGGCGCGCTCTCGGGCGTGAAGGTGTCACCCGATGGCCACGTGGTCTCGGAGCGCGAGTGGAACATGCACGTCGACCAGTGGCTTGCCACCGAGGAAGATCGTGCCTATGTCGCCTCACTCATGGGCCGTGTCGTCGAGCCTGGCAAGTTCGCCAACTGGATTGCGCCTCCGGTCATGGGTATTAATCGGCAGCCCGTAAACTTCGAATACATTCGGTTTAACTAACGCGCTCTGACGAGCGCGGTGTAGTGAGCCTTTTGTACGCGGCACGACAGCGATAGAAGAACCCCAATAGACTCCATATGACAATGAGGGCGGAGGAGACAACGATGGGCGTAAACGAGAGTGGGGTGCTGAAGCAGCACCTTATAGACCCGGAGATCTGCATTCGGTGTAACACCTGCGAGGCCACCTGCCCCGTAGGTGCCATCACCCACGATTCGCGTAACTATGTGGTCGATGCAGAGAAGTGCAACTTCTGTATGGCCTGCGTGCCCCCGTGCCCTACGGGGTCGATTGACAACTGGCGGGTGGTGCCGAAGGTAAAGGCCTATAGTCTTGAGGAGCAGCTGGGCTGGGATGAACTCCCTGCTGAACTTCCCTTCGAGTCGACTAGCGCGGATATGGGCCCCGCGGCCGGAGATGGCAGTAATGCTGTCGCTGAAGCTCCCCCTCCGGCAGAGGCGCTGGCATCTGCTGCCGTATCGGGAATGTCTGCGGTGGTGGCCCCCTGGTCTGCCGCGCATCCCTACGCGAACCTCTATGGTCCGAAGTCGACGCAAAAACAGGTGACCGCCACAGTCACGGGAAATTTTCGGGTCACCGAGGTGGGTAAGGACTATGACACCCACCATATCGTGTTGGACTTCGGTCAGGCCTTTTTTCCGGTGTTAGAAGGGCAGTCGTTGGGTATTGTGCCGCCTGGGGTCGATGCCCATGGGCGGGCACATCATCCGCGCCAGTATTCGATTGCGAGCGCCCGCAATGGAGAACGTGCGGGTTACAACAACGTCTCGCTGACGGTAAAGCGGGTCTTAGAAGATTGGGATGGCAAGCCCGTACGCGGTGTGGCCAGTAACTATCTCTGTGATCTCAAGGTCGGTGATTCGGTACAGGTGATTGGCCCGTTTGGTACCAGCTTTCTCATGCCCAATCATCCGAAGTCCCATATCGTGATGATCTGTACCGGCACCGGCAGTGCGCCTATGCGGGCCATGACCGAGTGGCGTCGTCGTGAGCGCAAGAGCAGCAGCGCAGAGCAGGGTAAGCTCATGTTGTTCTTTGGCGCCCGAACCAAAGAAGAATTGCCGTATTTCGGACCGCTGATGAACCTCCCCAGGGATTTCATCGACATCAACTTCGTCTTCTCGCGTGAACCAGGTAAGGCCAAGCGCTATGTGCAGGATGCTTTACGGGAGCGTGCGGCTGATCTGGCAGGGCTGCTGGCCGATGCCAACACCCATGTCTATGTCTGTGGCCTTAAGGCCATGGAAGAGGGGGTCGTGATGGCCCTGCGCGATGTCGTGTCGCAGTCGGGCGGTGA
>JBEDFV010000195.1:0-6202 GCA_041175005.1 Pseudomonadota bacterium | reverse complement strand
GCCTGCGTTCGCTCGCGGTAGGGCTGAGCCTTTTGGCCTTTTTTCTTGTGCCGGTCTATGCCTGGGCCACCGGGGATGTCTACGCCCTCACCCTCTTTGGCCGTATCTTGGTATTCGTGTTGGCGGCCACAGGACTCAATCTGGCCCTGGGCTATGGCGGTATGGTGAGCTTTGGGCATGCTATGTACATTGGGCTCGGGGCCTATAGCGTAGCCATACTCACACTCATGGGCCTTCACTCTGGCTGGCTGCATCTCATCACCGCGGTGGTGGTCTCTGGGCTCGTGGCGATTCCGGTGGGCTGGGTGGCGCTGCGCACCCAGGGCATTGCCTTCATCATGATTACCCTGGCCTTTGCCCAGCTCTTTTTCTATATTTTTATCAGCCTGAAAAACTTCGGTGGCGATGATGGGGTGAGCCTGTCACAGGTGAGCAACTTTGGATCGCTCACGGGCAACATCTATGCCCTCTACCTGTCGCTCTTGGTCACCGCTCTGATCGTGCTTGGGGTGGTGATGCGGCTTGTGCGGTCACCCTTTGGTCTGGTCTTACGGGCCACAAAGGTAAGCGAGCGGCGGGTCAATGCGGTAGGACTCAATAGCCTGCCCTATCGGCTCGCGGCCTATGTCTTTTCGGCCCAGGTCTGTGCGCTTGCCGGATTTTTTCTTGCGAATCTCACAGGCTTTGTCTCACCCGACTACCTCAAGTGGTCCATCTCTGGCGAACTCATTGTCATGGTCTTGCTCGGGGGCTTAGGCACGGTCTTTGGGCCGCTGGTAGGGGCTACGGCGCTGCTGCTCATCGAAGAATTCTTAAAGGCCATGACAGAGCACTGGCCCCTGATTCTTGGGCCCCTCATTGTCTTAATGGTCATCTTTCTTCGCCGCGGTCTGTGGAGCCTGCTTGAGGGGCGAGAGAAGTCATGAGTGCGACAAGCCTCTTACAGCTCAATGGGCTGGTGAAACGTTTTGGCGGGCTACTGGTCACCGACCATGTGTCGCTGAGTATCGATACCGGCGAGCTGCATGCCGTGATCGGGCCGAATGGCGCCGGAAAGACCACCTTGGTGAATCAGATTGTCGGAGAGCTTGCGCCCGACGAGGGCCAGATTCTTTTTGGTGGGGAAGATATTACGAGCTGGCCGGTGCATGCCCGTGCACAGGCGGGGCTGGGCCGCTCCTACCAGATCAATTCGGTTATCGGGGAATTTACGGTGCTTGAGAATGTGCTGCTTGCTGCCCAGTCGTTGCGGGGCCACAGCTTTCGGTTCTGGCGGCCCGCCGAATCGGACCATCTCTTGCGAGACCGAGCCTTTGCCACCATTGGCATGTTGGGCCTGCAGGAAGAGGCGGGCCGGGTGGCCTCAACGCTCGCCTACGGCCAGCAACGGCTTATTGAACTAGCCATGGCACTGGTTACGGGCCCGAAGCTGCTGCTGCTTGATGAGCCGATGGCAGGCCTAGGGCCAGCGGAGTCAGAGGCCGTTATTGCCATTTTGCAGAAGATTCGCAAGGACTACGCCATCTTGCTCATTGAGCATGATATGCAGGCGGTCTTTTCTCTGGCCGACACCATCAGCGTGCTCGTGCAAGGCCAGGTCGTCTTGCAAGACCGCCCTGAGGCCGTGCGCAACAGCGCCAAGGTGCGCGAGGCCTATCTCGGGGACGAGGAGATCGCGACATGACACCGCTGCTTGAGGTGCGCGGGGTGTCCACGGGCTATGGCCAGAGTCAGGTGCTCTTTGACATGCACCTTGCCGTGGGTGAGGGCCAGTGTGTGAGCCTGCAGGGCCGCAATGGCATGGGGAAGTCCACCACCGTGAAGGCCATCATGGGCCTGCTGCCACTCTGGCAGGGCGATATTCTCTGGCGCGGAAAGTCGATTAACGGCCTGGCACCCCACCAGATTGCCCAGTTGGGTATCGGGCTCACGCCAGAAGGCCGGCAGGTCTTTCCGAATCTGAGTGTCACCGAGAACCTGATTGCCACGGCCCGCCCGTCCACACCGGGGTCGAAGGTGACGCGTGCTGAAGGGTCGCAGGGCTGGACGCTAGACAGGGTCTTCGGTTTTTTTCCAAGTCTGGCAGCACGACGTAGAAACTTTGGCAACCAGCTCTCCGGGGGCGAGCAGCAGATGCTCGCCATCTCGCGGGCGCTCATGACCAACCCCACACTGCTCATTCTCGATGAGGCCACCGAGGGGCTCTCCCCCCTTATACGTCAAGAAATCTGGAAGGCCCTGGACACCCTGCGGGCTGAGGGCATGTCCATTCTCGTTATTGACAAAAACATTGGCCCCTTGCTGCGGCTCTGCGACTGGCACACGATTGTGGAAAAAGGCCATCGGGTCTGGGAGGGCGACTCTTCGGGTCTTGCCGCAGACCAGGCCTTGCACCGCCGGTATCTCGGCGCATAACGAAAAAATATGGCTTCCGTTGTCGAACTCTTGCAACTGAAGGGCCGCACTGCCCTCGTTACCGGAGGCTCACGGGGACTGGGCTACCAGATGGCAGAGACTATGGCAGAGCTCGGGGCCAACCTGGTGATTACCGCGCGCAAGGAAGAGGCCCTTACCCAGGCCGCAGAGCGCCTTGCAACGCGCTGTGGCGTACAGGTGGTGCCCCTGGTGGCAGATCTATCCGACCCTGAGGCGGCGGAGGTGCTTGCAGAGAAGGCCTGCATTGCCTTAGGCGGGCGTATTGATATATTGATCAATAACGCGGGCAGCAGCTGGGTGGCCCCTGCGGAGGAGACACCTCTGGCGGCCTGGCAGAAGATGGTGTCACTTAATCTTTCTGGCGTCTTTCTCCTCACACAGGCGGTTGCCCGCAGGGCCATGATTCCGCAGCGCTCTGGCCGCATTCTGAATATCAGCTCGATTGCGGGGCTGCGCGGCAACAGCCCCTTCGACCACAAGACCGCGGGCTACAGCGCCGCAAAGGCAGGGGTCCTAGGGCTCACCCGGGCGCTCGCGATTGAATGGGCGGGCTATGGCATTACCGTCAATGCCCTGGCGCCAGGGTTCTTTGCCTCTCCGATGACCGAGAAGGCACTTGACCGTCTAGAGCCCGTACTTGCGGCGCGCACGCCCTTAGGGCGCATCGGTGGCGACGACGACCTTAAAGGGCCGGTGGCCCTGCTCTGCTCTGATGCGGGCCGATACATTACGGGGCAGGTCTTGGCTGTGGATGGCGGCTACACGGCTGCCTAAGGCGCGCATACCGCGGTGGCCTCAATCTCCAGACGGGCCTGTGGCTCTACAAAACCACCGACCTGCACGCAGGTCATGACCGGAAAGTGCCGGCCGATTTCTTCCCGATAGATGGCGCCTAAGGCCTTGAGGCTATCGCGATACTCCTGCATATCGAGTACATACCAGGTGAGCCGCACCAGATGCTCGGGGCCCGCCTGCGCCTCTTGTAAGACACGCACAATATTCTTTAAAGCCTGTCGGGCCTGACCAAGAAAGTCTAAGGCCTCAAAGACCTGCTGGCCGTTCCAGCCGATCTGGCCGCCGAGAAAAATCATCGGTCCAGAGACCAGAATGCCATTGGAATAGCCCTTGGGCGGAGCCCATTCGGCGGGCGTAAGCTGCTGCTTCATGACGTCTCCCGTAATCGAAAGCGTTGGAGTTTGCCGGTTTCTGTGCGCGGTAGGGTCTGAACAAAGACAATCTCACGGGGATACTTGTACGGGGCGATGGTGGCCTTGACATAGTCTTGTAGGTCTCTGGTGAGCGCCACGGGATCGTGGTCCCGGTGGTCGGGCTTGACCACCACAAAGGCCTTCACCCGCATGCCGCGTTCTTCGTCGGGTGCCCCTACGACGCCGCACTCCGCCACCGCAGGATGGGTGAGCAATACGCTTTCGACCTCGAGCCCGGAGATGTTGTAGCCCGCGCTGATAATCATGTCGTCGGTGCGTGACTGGTAATAAAAATAGCCTTCTGCATCACGACGAAAGGCGTCGCCCGGATAGTTCCAGCCGTCTTTCACATAATTGGTCTGCCGGGGGTCGGCGAGATAGCGGCAGCCCGTCGGGCCACGTACTCGCAGCCGGCCGATTTCGCCATCGGCCAGGGGCTTGCCCTCATCATCGACCACCTGGGCCTCATAGCCGGGTACCACACGGCCAATAGCCCCTGCACGCACCTCTTCGGGCGCGCTCGAAATAAAGATGTGAAACATCTCGGTGGCACCGATACCATCGGTCAGTTCAATGCCCGTCTTGTTACGCCAGAGGTCTCGAATGGCCGGAGGCAGCGCCTCTCCCGCAGAGACACAGGTGGTGAGGCTCGGCAGGCCGCCTTCGGGAATATGCTCCACCATCTGTCGATAAAAGGTGGGGGCCGTATAGCAGGTGGTCGCACCCACCTGGGCAATGGTCTGTACCAGCGTCTCAGGCGTATAGCGGGTGTTGGGGTAATAGACGGAGGCACCCGCCCACATGGGAAAGACCAGCATGCCCCCAAGCCCAAAGGTAAAAGCCAGCGGAGGTGAGCCCACCACGAGGTCGGTGGGACGCGGCCTGAGTACCGCGCGGGGCCAGGCCTCACAGGCAGCGGCCACATCATGATGGGTATGCACCACCGCCTTGGGGTCGCCGGTGGTGCCGGAGGTAAAGGCCAGAAGCGCAATGTCATCGCCATCGGTGTCGGCGACAAAGGGCGGGTTGGGAGCGTGGACAGCATTGGCAACTTTGGTGGCCAGCAAGTCGTCAAGTGCCCCTGCATAAAGCGGTGCGGGCATCTCGGTCGCGGGAACGCCCAGCGTGATGATCTGCTGAAGACTCGGAGCCTCCTGGGCCGCGAGCACCACCTCCTGCACGAGCGCCGGATGCACCACCGCCCAGGCAATCTCTGCCTTGCGGATCACCTTGCCAAGTTCTTTTGCGCGCAACAGCGGCATCGTGGCCACGGCAACCATACCCGCCTTCACCAGACCCAGCCAGACCAAGGCCGTCTCAGCGCTATTCGGGGCATGAATCAGTACACGACTACCTGAGGCCAATCCTAGGCGGGTTCGCACCAGATGGGCGATCTGGTCAGCCCGCTCGGCGGCCTGGCGATAGGAGAGGGCTGCGCTGCCCGGTTCTAGGCCCTGAAAGAGCGGCGCATTCGGGCCGCGGTGTGCGCTGCCTTTTTCAAAGAGAAAGTCGGTGAGATTAAAGGCCTGAGGAAACTGAAACTCGGGGCGGGCCCGAAGAATCTGGGGCTGCTGTGTTGCGGGCGGAAGTCGATCATGCACAAACCGGTCATGCTGACGCATTGCGATCCTCCTTCACGAGACTACGGCCAATAATGAGGCTCTGGACCTCACTGGCCCCCTCATAAATGCGCATGGCCCGAATGTCTCTGTAGAGCGCCTCGACCTTCTGGCCCACCGTAACGCCTAGTGCGCCATGCATCTGTACCGCTCTGTCGATCACCCACTGGGCCGACTCAGTGGCGGCAAGCTTGGCCATGGCGGCCTCCTGGGTCGTATTCGCCTTCTGGACATCCTTCTGCCAGGCGGCCCGATAACTCAAGAGGGCTGCGGCATCGATGCGTAAGGCCATGTCGCCTAAGGCGGACTGAGTGAGCTGGAAGTCAGACAGATGTTGGCCAAACATAGGCCGCTGGCAGGCGTACTGTCGCGCCTCTGCAAAGGCCCGGCGCGCCAGGCCCAGCGAGGCCCCGGCTACCGAGACCCGAAAGATATCGAGGGTCTGCATGGCGAGCTTAAACCCGCCGTGCAGAGGCCCAACACGTTGCGCATCAGGAACG
The DNA here is from genome assembly GCA_041175005.1 of Pseudomonadota bacterium. Lineage (GTDB taxonomy): Bacteria > Pseudomonadota > Gammaproteobacteria > Burkholderiales > Burkholderiaceae_A > Hahnella. The sequence goes on along the minus strand of JBEDFV010000195.1, from coordinate 439 downwards.
CGGCAGGCCTCAAATCGCAGACGTGCCAGGGGATGAGGAGAGATAGTATCGATGCGTTCGGCCACCTGCAGGCCCGCTGTCTGCGCAGGCAGATAGAAGCAGGATATACCCCGGGCGCCGGCTGCCGCATCGGTCTTGGCAAAGACCAGATAAAAGTCGGCAATGCCACCATTGGAGATCCAGGTCTTCTCTCCGGAGAGGACCCAGTCGTTGCCCTCTGCCACTGCGGTGGTCTGCATCGCCGCTACGTCAGACCCCGCCAGAGGCTCGGATAGGGCGAAGGCGGCGATTGCCTCACCCTGGGCAACCTTATGCAGCACCTGCTTCTGCGCCTCGGTTCCTGCCAGGCTCACCGGACCACTGCCCAGACCCTGCATGGCAAAGGCAAAGTCGGCCAGGGCCGAATGAAAGGCCAGCACCTCACGGATCAAGACCAGGC
>JBEDFV010000194.1:0-7575 GCA_041175005.1 Pseudomonadota bacterium | reverse complement strand
CTTTGGTGCGGGTTCGGGGCTTTCCCCTTTTGGCCCTGGAACGGCGGGAACGCTCTGGGCCTGGATGAGTTTTGTGGTCATGGACTTTCTTTTTCAGCCATGGCTGATCTGGGCCATTGTTTTGGTGGCAGTGCCCCTCGGGGCCTGGGCCTGTCAGCGCACGGGAGAGGCCCTTGGGCAGCCCGATCATTCGGCCATGGTCATTGATGAGATCGTGGCCTTCTGGCTCATCTTGGCTTTTCTTCCGCGTCAGGCCGACGCTGGGTCGGTGATGGGCCCTCTGGGGCTCACCGCGCCGCCAAATTTTTTCTGGCTGAGCCTCTGGGCTTTTTTATTATTTCGGCTTTTTGATATTGCCAAGCCGCCGCCGATACGGGCGATTGACCGTCGGTTCAAGTCGGGCTGGGGGGTCATGGCCGATGATCTTGTTGCAGCCGCCTGTACCCTCTTTGTGCTGTCCGTGCTCCTCCGGCTGGGTATTCTCTAAGGGGAGGGGCCCGTGGCATCGGTTCTCGCGAACACCCAGGCGCCCTATTCTCCAGCCTACTTCTCCCCCTCCGAACGGGCCGTCTTGACCTTGGGCCTGGGGCTTGGCGCCCTCGCCCAGTCTCATGGCGTGCGCCTGGGTCTGGCTGAGTCGTGTACCGGCGGGCTCGCCTCTGCCTGGGTGACGGCCGTATCGGGTTCGAGCCAGTGGTTTGAGGGCGGGGTGGTGAGCTACTCCAATGCCTTGAAGACTGCCTTGCTCGGGGTCCCTTCTGACGCTCTCGCGCACCATGGTGCCGTCAGTCTGGCTGTCGCGCAGGCCATGGCGCAGGGACTCTCCAGCCGATTTGCCGAGGCCCATGCTGGCCATTCCCCCTGCCGCTGGGCCACCGCGGCAATCACCGGCATTGCAGGGCCGGGGGGCGGGTCTGAGACAAAGCCCGTGGGCCTTGTCTGCTTTGCCTGGCATATGCCCGACAACACCCTGTCGCATGAGGCCTGCCGATTTTTGGGCGATCGTCAGGCGGTGCAGCGTCAGGCCGCCTGGTGGGCCTTAGAGGGCCTCTTCACCCGTTTGTCTGGGTTTTCCCGCCCGTCTCCTATGCACCACCCAGTGGCCTTCTGAATCGGACAACTGCCCGATCCTCGGTACCTGTATTCCCCGCCTACCCTCATGCCGAGGGAATGACCTCAGGTCGGACCCTTGCAAACTGGTTTTTTATACAGTATCTTTCTTCACATCACCATCAAGAGGAATCCATGGAAGACACCAGCACAAAAAATCGGGCTGAGCGGCAAAAGGCCCTCTCCGCGGCCATCGCCCAGATCGAGAAGCAGTTCGGCAAAGGCTCCATCATGCGGCTTGGCGAAAACGAGTCCGCCCCCGACATCCAGACGGTCTCTACCGGCTCGCTCGGCCTCGATATTGCCTTGGGTGTGGGCGGCCTGCCCCGTGGTCGCGTTGTTGAAATCTACGGCCCCGAGTCCTCGGGCAAGACCACACTGACCTTGCAGGTCATTGCCGAGATGCAAAAGCTTGGGGGCACCTGTGCCTTTGTCGATGCCGAGCATGCCCTTGATACCCAATACGCGCAGAAGCTCGGGGTCGACCTCACCGACCTGCTCATTTCCCAACCCGATACCGGGGAGCAGGCTTTAGAAATCGTCGATGCGCTCGTGCGCTCTGGTTCGGTCGATCTCATCGTGGTCGACTCCGTCGCCGCGCTGACCCCTCGGGCAGAAATTGAAGGCGATATGGGCGACTCTCTGCCCGGCCTTCAGGCACGACTCATGTCTCAGGCGCTGCGCAAACTCACCGGCACCATTAATCGCACCAACACCACCGTCATTTTCATCAACCAGATTCGCATGAAGATCGGGGTCATGTTCGGCAGCCCAGAGACCACCACCGGTGGTAATGCACTGAAGTTTTACTCCTCGGTGCGTCTCGACATTCGTCGGGTGGGTTCGCTGAAAAAAGGCGAAGAGGTCATTGGGTCTGAGACCAAAGTAAAGGTAGTCAAAAATAAGGTCGCGCCGCCCTTTAAGCAGGCTGAGTTCGACATCCTCTATGGCGAAGGCATCTCCCGCGAGGGAGAAATTGTCGACCTCGGGGCCGCCTGCGATGTGGTCGAGAAATCGGGTGCCTGGTACAGCTATCAAGGCGACAGAATCGGCCAGGGCAAAGACAATGCGCGGGAGTTCTTACGGCAAAACCCGGCACTTGCCATCGAAATAGAAAATAAAATCCGGGCCCACTTTGGCGTGGCGCTGCGGTCGGAGCCCGTCAAACTCAAGGTGGTCAAAGAAGAAAAGTCAGAGAAGCCAGAAAAGCCTGTCAAGGAAGGCAAAGAGGGCAAAGACAGCGCCAAGGCAGAGGCTGCCTAGTTCTCTGGCTGGCAGTTTTTAAGGCTTCGACCTTTACCAAGGTGACACAGACGCCCACGTTAAAGGCCAGGGCCATCGCCGCCCTGGCCCGTAGAGAATTTAGCCGACCCCAGCTCGCCCGAAAGCTCGCGCCGTTTGCGCAATCGGAGTCAGAGGTCGAAGCGCTTTTACAGACGCTCGAAGAAAAAAACCTGCTCTCCAACCAGCGGTTTGCCGAGTCGTTGTCGCGGCAACGGTCGCGCAAGTACGGCACCGCCCGTATCGTTGCCGAGCTGCAGCAGCAGGGGGTACCCGATGACATCGTTCGGGCCCAGTCTGAGCAGCTCAAGGCTACGGAGCTCGACCGTGCCTTTGAGGCCTGGCAGAAGCGCTTCGGGGTGCCTCCGCAATCTCCCAAAGAACGCGCCCAGCAGATGCGGTTTCTGCTTGCCCGTGGTTTTTCCTCCCAGGTCTTCTACCAGCTCGCATCTCGCGAGTTTTCAGCGCCCGCAGCCCCCTAAAGTCGCCTGACGAAAAAGTCCCCATGCTAAAATTCCCCAATAAAAATCAGGGAGTTGCATGCAATGAAAATTCACGAACATCAGGGCAAAGAAATCTTGCGCCGGTATGGCGTAGCGGTGCCACGCGGAACGGCCTGCTTTAGCGTCGATGAGGCCGTTGAGGCAGCACGTGGCCTGGGCGGCCCCGTCTGGGTGGTCAAGGCCCAGATTCATGCCGGGGGACGTGGCAAGGGCGGCGGGGTCAAGGTGGCTAAGTCCCTCGACGATGTGAAGGCCTATGCGAGCCAGATTCTCGGCATGCAGCTGAAGACCCACCAGACTGGGCCGGACGGCCAAAAAGTGCGCCGTCTTCTCATCGAAGAAGGCGCCGACATTCAAAAAGAACTCTATGTTGCCGTCGTAACCGACCGGGTGACGCAAAAGGTCTGCGTCATGGGCTCTTCCGAAGGCGGTATGGACATCGAAGAGGTGGCCCACAGTCACCCAGAAAAAATTCATAAGGTCTTTGTCGATCCGGCCACGGGCCTTACCGATGCCGATGCCGACAGCCTTGCTACTAAGATCGGTGTGCCCGCGGGCTCCCTTGGCCAAGCGCGCAGTATTCTCCAGGGCCTCTACAAGGCATTCTGGGACACCGACGCGTCACTTGCAGAAATTAACCCCCTCATTCTGACGGGCGACGGCAAAGTGATTGCGCTTGATGCCAAGTGGAATTTCGATTCCAACGCGCTCTATCGTCATCCGGACATCGTGGCCATGCGTGACCTCGATGAGGAAGATCCCGCCGAAATCGAGGCGAGCAAGTTTGACCTTGCCTACATTCAGCTCGACGGAAACATAGGCTGCCTGGTCAACGGCGCGGGGCTTGCCATGGCCACCATGGACACCATTAAGCTCTTTGGTGCCGAGCCGGCCAACTTCCTCGATGTGGGTGGCGGGGCCTCCGCCGAAAAGGTGACCGAGGCCTTCAAAATTATGCTCTCCAACCCCAAGGTCAAGGCGATTCTGGTCAATATCTTTGGCGGCATCATGCGGTGCGATGTCATCGCCGAAGGCGTGATCACTGCCTCTAAGGCGGTTGGCCTCAAGGTGCCGCTGGTGGTCCGCATGAAGGGCACCAACGAAGATCTGGGCAAGAAAATTCTGGCCGACTCTGGCCTTCCGATCATTGCAGCCGACACCATGGCCGAAGCCGCCCAAAAAGTGGTGGCGGCCGTTCAGTAACTGGGGAGCCTTATGTCTATTCTCATTAATAAAAATACAAAGGTCATTACCCAGGGCATTACGGGTAAGACGGGCCAATTTCACACACGCATGTGCCGCGACTATGCCAATGGCAAGAATTGTTTTGTCGCCGGCGTAAATCCGAAGAAGGCGGGCGAAGACTTCGAAGGGATCCCCATCTATGCCTCCGTGCGCGACGCGAAGAAGGCCACGGGCGCCACGGTGTCGGTCATCTATGTCCCCCCCGCGGGTGCCGCCGACGCTATCTGGGAGGCCGTGGAGGCCGACCTCGATCTGGCGATCTGCATTACCGAGGGCATCCCTGTGCGCGACATGATGGTCGTACGGAATCGAATGAAGGCCGAAGGCAAAAAGACCCTATTGCTTGGGCCCAACTGCCCTGGCCTGATTACCCCCGACGAAATAAAAATCGGCATCATGCCCGGCCATATCCACCGCAAGGGTCGCATCGGCATCGTCTCGCGTTCGGGCACGCTCACCTATGAGGCGGTCGGCCAGGTAACAGAGCTCGGTCTTGGCCAGTCATCGGCAGTCGGTATTGGCGGAGACCCCATTAATGGGCTCAAGCACATCGACATTCTCAAAATGTTTAATGACGACCCAGACACTGAGGCCGTCATCATGATTGGTGAGATCGGTGGTCCAGACGAAGTCAACGCGGCGCAGTGGGCAAAGGACAATATGAAAAAGCCCGTGGTGGGGTTTATTGCTGGCGTTACGGCCCCCCCTGGAAAGCGCATGGGCCATGCGGGCGCACTCATCTCCGGTGGTGCAGACACGGCCCAGGCCAAGCTTGAGATCATGGAGGCCTGCGGCATTCGTACCACCAAGAACCCATCGGAGATGGGCAAACTGCTAAAGAGCGTATTGAAATGAACACAGACCAGCCCAAGACCAGCCGGCCCCTTCTGCTCACCATGGGCATTGTCTTCTTGGTGAGCCTGGTGGTCGCTGTCCTGATTCGTTAGCGCTTTCCTTGTGCAGACCGCAGCGCCTCGGATGCTGCGGGTCGCTTAGCGCCTCACTCTGGCCGGCCAGGACGACGCCTAGATCTCTAGGTTATCTATCAGGCGGGTTATGCCAAGCCTGGCAGCCGCCAGAATCACCAGGGGGGCATCGTCTCCGATGTCCTCTGTGGTGGGCGGTTTAAGGTCTTTTTGTCTTCTAATGGCGATGTAATCGGGCTGCCATCCCCGGTGTTTCAGCGCGCCCTCTGCGGCCTGGGCAATTTCCTCTAGGCCCTCCGTGCTGAGACGGCCAGACATTTTCTCCGCAAGCACACGATCGCGCGCCTGACCCAGCGTCTTGTAGAGCAGCGGTGCCTCGCGTCGCTCATCGGGGCTGAGATAGCCATTGCGCGAAGACAGTGCCAGTCCATCGGCATCCCGTATGGTCTCTGCCGAGACAATCTCCGTTGGCAGCGCAAACTGCTGACACATCCGCCGCACGATCATCTGCTGCTGATAGTCCTTCTTGCCAAAGACCGCCACCTGGGGCTGCACGCACTGAAAAAGCTTTAAGACCACCGTAGTCACGCCCACAAAAAACCCCGGCCGAAACTCCCCCTCGAGAATATCGCCGAGGTCTTCGGGCGGCCGCACCCGAAACTCCTGGGGCTCGGGGTAGAGCTCGGCCTCATGCGGGGCGAACAGCACATAGACCCCTTCTGCGGCAAGCTTCTCGGCATCGGCCTTCAGCGTGCGTGGATACTGATCAAAGTCTTCATGCGGCGCGAACTGCAGGCGATTTACGAATATGGAGGCCACCACAGGATCCCCATGCTGTGCGGCGATGCGCATCAACGAGAGGTGTCCCTCATGCAGATTGCCCATGGTGGGAACAAACGAGGTCCTTAGCTGCCCCCGTAGTTGTGCGCGTAATTCGGCGATGGTGTGAATGATCTTCATGGCATGAGTGTGAAGTAGCTGCGACGGCCTTTGAGCCCCGCGATCTGTGAAACCAGGGCCTCAAAATCTTCCTCGCGGTCAATGGGGTTGAGGGCGGCCGTATTCACGATGAGTAGCGGTGCGTCTTCGTACCGATGAAAGTACTGGGTGTAGGCCTCTGAGAGGCGCGTCAAATACTCCGTGGACATGCCTTGCTCCATACCAATGCCGCGCTGGCGAATGCGCTCGGAGAGCTGGTCGGCCGAGGCCTGCAGCACCACGACCAGATCGGGTGTGGGCGCCTGTGGCCGCAAGGATTCGTAGATCTTCTGATAAAGACCCAGCTCCTCTTCCGATAGCGTAAGCGCCGCAAAGAGCGGGTCCTTCTCGATCATAAAGTCGCTGACCAGATGCTCTTGAAAGAGGTCTCTCTGGGAAATCTCCCGTAGCTGATCGATCCGCTGAAAGAGAAAGAAGAGCTGGGTGGACAGCGCAAACCGGGCGCTGTCCCGATAGAAACGGGCGAGGAAAGGATTCTGGTCCGGTGCCTCTAGCAGCGGGGTATAGCCAAACCGCGTCGCAAACTTCAAGGCCAAGGAGCTCTTACCGACGCCAATGGGCCCCTCAAAAACAATCGACCGAAACCGCTGCGCCCAGGCTGGCCGGGCAGGCGCGCGACCCACTGCCCATTGGGCTGTGTCGGGCGTCCAGCCTCCGCCCTCAGGCAAGATCAGACTCCTGCACGGGCGCTTTAGCCGCTGCTGGCCGGTGCACTGTCGGCCAGTGAATGCCAAGGTCTGTGGGCTCTAGATCGGCCCGCGCGGTGGCGGGCAGTTCAGCCCAGAGCGAGGAGACAGAACGCAGCTGTCCGGTGCCCGGGCAGAGAAGTCTCAGGTCTGCAAGCTCGTGCTCTAGGTCACACAACGGGCCCAACACAAAGGCGCGGGATGCAGCGCGTGGGTGGGGCAGGCTGAGCATCGCGGTCTGAAGGGTCTGCCCCTCGACCCAGATCAGGTCAAGATCTAGGGTGCGCGCGGCGGACGGCCGGGCAGGGTGATGCGCTTGGCCCGCATCATGCAAAGAACTGGGCAGACCAAACGCGGCTAGGTCTGGCCGCTGCCTGCCGAAGAGATGTTCGGTCTCAAGCAGGCACGTAAGCCAGTCTTCTGGCGCGAGCGGGGTATCAATCCAGGCCACCGTGTTCAAGAAGTCCGGCCCCTCGGCATGCACCGGGCGAGACCGCCAGAGACGGGCCACCCCGCGTAGCCGATGGCCCAGGTGGGTGGTGAGATGTGCGAGTGCCGCAGCGAAGGTATGGCTTGGCGGCTGACCACGAAAAGGCAGGTTGCCGCCAAAGGCCACCACGGTGCGATTCATGCGGCCTGGGCTCCCCGCCCCCGTCGGCGGGGCCTGCTGCGGCGACTGCTGGTGCCATGACCGGGCTGACCACGCACCGACTCCATGAGTGCCGAGCGGTCGGCGTCATCACCATCGATAAAGCGCGTCCACCAGTCGCCCAGACCTTCAGGCGCCTGGCCCACAGCATGCCGGATGAGCAGAAAGTCGTATCC
>JBEDFV010000193.1:0-22135 GCA_041175005.1 Pseudomonadota bacterium | reverse complement strand
AGGGGCGAGCCACTTTTATACCGGTTCAGGTATATTGCGAGCATGTCCACAATAAAGCGATCGCTCGAATGGATTGGCAGCAGCTACAAAGACCTGATGGCCCTTCCTGCGGACGTTCGTCGCATGTTTGGTTTTGCGTTGTCATTGGCGCAGTTAGGCGACCGCCACGATGCAGCGAAAGTCCTCAAGGGCTTTGGCGGTGCTGGTGTGCTTGAGGTGGTTGAAGACGATGCAGGGGGCACTTACCGGGCTGTCTACACAGTCAAGTTTCCTGAAGCAGTGTTCGTCCTGCACTGCTTCCAAAAGAAGAGTAAGCGGGGTATTGCTACGCCTAAGGAAGACATGGATATCATCATCGCGAGGCTGAGAGTTGCAGAAGCGTATGTGAAGGAGCTGCGGAAATGAGAACTCGACTAATTGAAGGTGTAGAAGTGCATAGTAGTTCGGGCAATGTGTTTGCCGATTTGGGTCTCGCTGATGCTGAGAAGCTCAAGATTAAAACAGGCCTAGTGGTAGAAATCAGAAAGGCCATAAAGGCACGTAGCTTGACTCAGCAGGAGGCTGCGAAGCTTATGGGCATTACCCAGCCTAAGGTGTCCGATATGATGCGCGGGGATTTCGCCAACTTTTCGGAGCGCAAGCTGATGGATTGCCTGACGCGGCTTGGCTATGACATTGAAATCAAGGTTCGTCGGGCCAAGGCTGAAGTAGGACATTTGATGCTGGCGACGGTATGAGCAGGAGATCGTCTTTCAGAAGAAGCTTTGCGTGAGTATGGTCGGGTTCACCTCGGTTGTTAATCCGTAGGTCCCTGGTTCGAGCCTAGGTCGGGGAGCCACCTTCCTTCCGCATGTCTGCATCCGGTCGTTGTTCGGCTGCAGCAGCGCAATCCCTCAAAGACAGCATGTGCAGGCGTTTGCAGTTGGCAGACGCTGACCGTACAGTTCAGACGCTGTTCCTTGATTCTAAGGGTGCCGCTATTTGCCCGACAATGACGTTGATGAGGAAAGTGAGAATGAAGAATATTTTTGCTGGTCTTGGTCTTTTTGCGTTGATGCTGTCCTCAGTGCAGTCATCGGACTGCCGACCAGCACCCCCTGACGTTGCGGAATTGGTTCAGATCCGCCCGAATTACCATACTGTCAGAGGCCCTCTTGCGGAGTTTGATCCATGTCACAAGTCAGTGGAACTTTCGCTGCCCGGGGGCGGATTGTTTGGCAAACAGGTGGAAGGTAAACCTCCCCTGGTGATTATTGTTCACGGCGGTGGAGGACTCGGTACGCTAGAAAAAAATATGGCGCGGGCTTTAAATCGTAAGGGATATGCGACGCTGGTCTTCGACGCATATCAAATGAACAATTTTTACCAAGGCCTCAGTCTTTTTCTGACGGGTATGACCAATGGCGGCAGGCAGAGGATGATCTATAAAGCCACCTTCGGCGCCTATCAGTGGGCACTAGTCAATCCTAAGATTGATACATCAAAGATTTTTTTCCACGGGGTTTCTAACGGTGGTTCTGTGCTCTTGAATATAGCGGGAGCGGTAGACCCCAACCATGTAAAGGGCGTATTCTCGGAGGGTCCCTCTCCCGCCGGTATTGGCATGCCGCACAAAATTAATGTTCCTCTGCGCATGATTTTTGGGAAGTTGGATAACTATGGTGGGAAAGCAGAAGACGACTGGATGTGGCAACGGCTAGAGCCATGCTTTACCTTAGACCACTATAAGCTTGCCCCACCAGGAACTGCCGAGACCTGTAACCACCTCGTGAACGCTCAGAGTAATTCGATTACGCCATACCGGTGGTTCGAGCAGCAGAAGGCCGCAGGCGCAGACATTGAAGTCTGGTTTTATGAGAACGCAGCACACGGTATCCTCGCGGGACCGATCGACCGCGGGATTCGCATGTACGGGGGGACTATGAAGCGGTGGGGTTGGACCGGAGCGAGTAGTGAGGCCGCCGATAAGCTGATTGCCGATATGGACGCGTTTATCAAGCGGTAGGGGCTGTCAGGTAGCTGCTCGTCTGCCCGCATCAGTCTCCTAGATGCAGCGTAGGCAGGCGTTTGCGGCTGGCAGGCGCTGACTGCATAGTTCAGTGCAAATCAACAGTACGGGCACAGCGGGCGTGGAGAAGCGAGAACAAATGCCGGGTCTAGACAAGTTCAAGCGTCTTGATGGAATGATAGGTATTGCACTGGGCCAATTCCCATAAGTCAATCGTTTGTTGCGTACGCAACCAAATCTGTGGCCCGTTACCTGGTGCTTTACCTAAACGCATGGCCATGTCCGGTGTCACCGTGTGGGTCATCTTAAGCGCAGGCAGGACGTCTTTGCGCAGCACCGCACCGGGCTGAGTTGGCCGACGATTAGGGTTGCGTAGAGATTGCGTAGCCATACTAGTGATAGTCCTCTAGGTTGACAACGATGACATTTTCGCCATCGAAGGCGAATGTGATCCGCCAGTTTCCAGAGACGGCCATAGCCCATTTATAGGAGACCGAATTCAGCCGTTGCCAGACTGGCAGTCGGAATGGGAGCGGCCGAAGAAGTACTCCAACCCCGCCTCTTCTCATTTGTTAGCTCGGACTTTGAATTCTCTCCAGGACGTTCTTTTGCCGCGGCAAAATCTGTCATCTCCTCAGTCGTCCCTGCAGGTCGGGCAAGGCCGCCTCATAGTCGAAACCACTGAGGCTAAAGCCAGGTGCCTTCGGCACCACCTTGTCGAGCCACGCAGTCAGGCTCGCCCGCTCACTCTCGTGATTTAAAGGATTGTGCGTACTGCCGGGTACGATGACCAAGGTGTGGTTCTGCGGCACATCCCTAAACTTCGGCCCAAAGCTCACATCCTGTACCTTGGTTCCCGGCGGGAATACTACCCAGGGGTCAAACTCTTCTAGCGACTGCCACATCGGGACCTCGGTGTTCCAGCGCCAGGTGTGTGCATAGGTGGTCTGAAGCCCTTGTTTGACACAGATTCCGCCAACGACCTGGGGATCTTGAAGATAGAGGGAGTAGGTGGTCCGGCACCCTTCGCTGTGCCCGCCAATAAGAATGGGTAACCGAGTACGGGCCTTGAGCCAATCGACTACTGTTATGACATCGGTGGCCCGGGCTGCCAGCCTTGCAGGGTTCATGGCCGTATAGATACCCTCTTTAGCCCGGATACCTCCTCCTCGCAAGGCCTCTTCGGCATTGGTACCGGGGCAGCCCAACTTATTTCCGTCGCGGGAGGGAAACTCTGGCGTGATTACCGCGAACCCGAGTCGATAGAAGAACTGCGATACCCCTGTCTCCCAACCCCACTGCCCGCCACATCCGTGGCTGTAGATCACCACCCCCCGAAGATTTGTTGGGGGCAGCTTTTCTAACAGCATCTCGAACTTCTCGGGGTAGACCGCCCCAAACATCGGCATAAAGAATACGCTGCGCCGTAAGACATTCTTCGCCAATTCGGGCGCGTAGGCTGGGGCATCCCGCCACTTGGGCATTGAGCTTTGGCCAATGGTACTGGGCGACTGTGCCTGCGTTGCACCATGGCTGATTGTCAAGAAGAGGAATCCGATCAACGACAGCAGCAGGTAACGCATCGCACTCTCCTTTATTTACATGGACGTCTGTGAAGCCCGACGGCATAGACTGCACTCTTACATGCGCAGCGAATCCAGAGTAGCTCTCTTTACAACGCTGATTAACTTATCATTTCTCATGACTAAAGCTCGTTAAGGTTATCTTTTTATGTTGCGTGCGCTTCTGAGGTCACAGTGCCTTCTTGGTTTTGCTTTGAGTTTTTTTATTCTGCCCTATGCAGGTGCGCAGTCCTCTATTCCGAATTATGCTTTTCTCTACATGCGGAACGGTTTTTCTTTTATAGAAGATCCGATTCTCCTTGGGGATGGACGTGCAGAGGATGCAACAGTGAGCGCTGCGCCGGAACCCGTGAGTCTTGTCTCCAGGCAACCAACATCCGACGAGGCGCGGCTCTTTTCAGAAGTGGCGGCTCTGTATCCTAGGTCACGTGCACAGGCGATCGCCTTTTTGGATGAAAACGGTGTTGTGCTCGAGACTTATCGTAACGACTACCTTCGATTTACGAAGCTTGTCAGTATGAGCATGTCGAAGTCCATATTGGCAGTTGCCACTGGCGCTGCTCTTTGCGAGGGGCGACTCTCCATGGACACGAAAGCATCCGATTTGATTCCACGTCTTAAGGGCACCGACTTGGGCGAGGCAGCAGTGGGCCATTTATTGACCATGACCTCGGGAACCTGGGAAGGAAATCACGATTCCTCAATTATTGATGACCGGCAAAGAGGAGAATTGAGCGCGGGGAAGATTGGGTTGCTCGATATCTTGGCTACAGAAAAAGTTAGCAGCGCGGTCAACCCGATCTTTTCGTCAAAGCGTCGACCAGGGCAGGTTTTTTCTTACCGAAGTACAGATCCGCTCGTTCTTGCGCACATGATTGAGCGCGCTACGGGTGAGACTTACCACGAGATTCTTCGGCGCACGATTCTTCATCCTGCTGGTGTGGCTGATACCGTAATTGTTGGCCGAGACTATTTTGGCTATCCACGCGCTGATGGCGTTTTACGTATGCTTTTACAGGACTGGATGAGGGTTGCACTGTGGATCAGGGGAAAGTACCAGAGCAACGATTGTCTCGGAGGGTTCTTACGGGAGGCCACAACGAAGCGTGTCGATAACCGCCCCCGGTCAAATTACCCGCAGGCATTTAAAGGCTACGGATACTATTTTGGGGTGGATTCCGATTGGTCACGAGATACGTTCTGGGCGGTCGGCTTCGGAGGGCAGCGCATAGGTTGGAGTCGAAGCAGTACAAAAATACTGGTGACGTTCGGAAATTCAGACGAGCATAGCGAGGCACTTGAAAGGATTTATGAACGGTGGCTTCGAATGTAACTTATCAAAAGCAAACCCTCATAGGCGGTTTAACCCCGCCTCCCTATGCGAAGGTGATGACTCGTGCGGCCTCACTCTTCCAGCAGACTTCTGAGCATCCACGCGGTCTTTTCGTGAACGTCAATGCGTTGGGTTAAGACATCCGCTGTTGGCTGATCGTGCGCAGCCTCCACGACCGAAAATAATTTTCGAGCGGTCTTCGCGGTGGCCTCCTGCGCTTTTACCAGATGACGAATCATGTCCTCAGACTTAGGCACGCCACTGACTTCCTTAATCGATGCGCGCTGCGCAAATTCGCTGTAAGTGCCTGGGGCCGGATAGCCAAGGGCTCGGATCCGTTCGGCAATGATATCGAGTGCTGCCCACTGCTCCGTGTATTGGGTCATGAACATGGTGTGCAAGGTGTTGAACTGAGGCCCCTTCACATTCCAGTGAAAGTTGTGGGTCATCAAATAGAGTGTGTAGCTGTCAGCCAACAAGTTAGAGAGTCCTTCCGCAATCTTCTTTCGGCTCGACTCGGATATGCCAATATCTATGGCCATGGCTTTTGTTTTTTCCTTCGACATCATTTGCTCCTTACTGATAATGGAATTGGTGTTTAGGTTGTCTGAAGCTGTAATGGATCGATCTGTTGATCTTTTTTGATGGCCACGGACTGCCAGGCACGTTCGTGGAAGAAATTTAGTGTCGAGTCATTCTGGGCCCCAGATCTCGATAGTTCAAGGCAATTAAATTTATCGCCGCAATAGTATTTAAGCTATCCCAAGGCGACCTAGGCTCGACCACTAAGCCAAGAAAACAAAATCAGATATTTCACGGCCGATGAGACGGATGCCCAGCATTGGGATGCGCTATGAGCCTTCTTTCGGGGGAACCTTCCACCAGAGAATAATCACCCACGTGGCACTCGCAAGGTATGCCAACAGAAAGATCTCGGCGGGGAGATTCCAATAGAGCACATCGTGTAGCAGCGATGCTATGAAGTATTCCGGCGCCTCACCACCCCGTAGCGCGTACTCCATAACAGTGAGTGGACAGGTCAGTCCGAGCAGGGCCTCCAAGGCCACAAAACACATTAGGCCTGCATGCAGAAGCCGAAGTCTGCGATTCAGTATCCAACACCAACCGAAGTAGCCGCCCACCGGAATGAGAATAAGACCCGCAACAATAGCGACGGCAAGGACAAGATGCAACCCCAGTACGAGGCTCGCGAGGAGTTCCGTGTGCATTGCCTAGGGCAAGGCTACTCGGTGAGGCCCGGCCTATGGTAGAGCTCTATACGGCTTCTATCGGGTGCGACGAGGGCCGCATGTATCTCCGCTGGCCCCTTATGGAGACGAACATTCTCTATACCAACGGCATCGAAGGCTTTACTCAAGAGATCATATTGCGGGTGACTCAGAGACAGGGCCTCTAAAGAAAATGCGGGGCCCGTCATGCCACTTCTCGGATGATCGGTGCCCCATTCGATGAGAGTGGGTAGAGCGCCATCAAAGAGGCGCTGCCCGTCCTCTCTTACGGATATCTTCCAGCGCAGTAGGCCGTTTGGTGTGGGGCGTGATGCTTCGATAATCTGTCCCCGAGAGATTCCAAGGCAATCCCAGGCGGCTAGCGCGGCGTGAATATCAGAAACCCGCGCTACCCAGTGTATGAGCTGTGGCCCTTGTCTAGCCAGCTGTAATTGCATGTTGGGGGCATCGAGATCAAACCATCGCGGGGCCCGACGTTGGGATTCGGGCGGGGCAGACGGGTCGATGGCAATGATCTCAAAATAAGACAGGGGATGAACAGGCGAGGTCAGTGGCAGGAGTCGGTTGTGTGTGCCAAAGAGCGGGTGCAAGCCTCCCGGTAACGGGGTCACTCCCAGGGTTGCTTCGCACCAGTGCACACCGTCCTCAAGGGTGGCTGCTGCGACAACAAGATGATCGAGCGAGGCCATGTGGATCATGGGCGCTGAGCAGCACCCACAGAATTCTTGAGCTGAATGAGACCCTCTTTGAGTAGGGTGACGTCGCTGCCGGCCGCAACCATGTTGTATCCCTTCTCGAACAGGCCAGCGGCGGTGATGCCCGAGAAAGGTATCGTACCCACGGGCATCCCCGCGCGGGCACAGCGACCCTGAATATCATCCATCACCTGCCAGAAAGTCGCTCGGTCTCTGTCTGCCTCAAGGCGAAGGTTGGCTGAGAGATCGGTGGGGCCAATAAAAACCAAATCGATAAGGGGCTCTTTGACGATCTCGTCGAGTGCGTCAATGGCTAACGAGGATTCGACCTGCACCGAGACAAAGACATCACGATTGCTGCGGTCACGATAGTCGGCCTCAAGCCCGTAAGACGATCCGCGAATCATTGGAATGGCTTTACCGCGCTCACCCTCCGGGGGGTAGTGTGCGGCCCGGGCGCATTCGCGCGCCTCGCGCAGGGTATCGACGCGCGGCACCATGACGCCTGCGGCCCCGCGGTCGAGTACGCGGGCCACGAAGCTTGGGTGGGCATAGGGAATACGTACGATGGGCGCGCAGGCCCCGGAAAACCCCCGAAGAATAGCCGGGAGGTCAGCCATATCAATGGCCCCGTGTTCCATGTCGACAATAAGAAAGTCGAGGCTCAGGGCGGAGGCAACCTCCGCAAAGGCCGGTGAGGGCGTGCACATCCAGGCGCCAAGGATGCTTTGGCCCTGGGCGATGCGCGTCTTCAGAGTGAGGGGCGGGGCGCTTGTTGGGGTCGTCATGGTCTTGCCTACTCCGCGGCTTTCGCTTTGATGTCTAGGTCGATACCATAGCAAACTCAATTTCTTCTTTGGCCTTTTTCTTCTATGAGCAATCCTAAGCTGAGGGTTTCCGTGCAGACAGAGTTTCTTGCCGAGCAGTCGTCGGTGAAAGACAAGGTCTACACCTTTGCCTATTTTGTGACGGTGGAAAATGTCGGCGACATTGCCACGCAGCTTCTTGGCCGTCATTGGATCATTGAGGAGGCCAGTGGTGAGCGCCAAGAGGTCAAAGGCCTTGGTCTTGTCGGGCAGCAGCCTCTGATACAGCCTGGCCAGAAGTTTTCATACAACAGCGGCACGCGGCTCGGAAGTCCTCTGGGGAGTATGCAGGGCGTCTATTTCTGTATTGCAGAGGACACGACACGCTTTGAGTTGCCTATTCCCCCGTTTGTTTTGAAGGCCGAGGGCCTAGATGCGGGTAATGGTGTCGCGGTTGTTCTGCATTAAGGAGTACCAATGATCCGCGTCGGTCTGATTGGTGTTGGGATCATGGGCCAAGGTATAGCGTTTAACTTGGTTACCAAGGGCTTTCCTGTCGCTCTGCTTGATCACCCAGGCAATCAACCGCTTGATGAACTCACCGCAGCAGGGGCCCGGGTCTGTGCAAGCCTTTCAGAAATCGCAGAGCAGGCCTCGGTCATTATTCTGTGTGTTACTGGTGCGCCAGAGGTGGAGGCGATTTTGTCAGGGGCGGGAGGGCTTGCCGAGAGACTTGGCCCGGGTAGTATCGTGATTGACTGCTCTACCTCTTTACCAAGTACTACCCTGCGGATGGCTGCACTCTTGCAGGACAGAGGCGCTGCTTTTCTCGACGCCCCTATGACCCGGCTGGCCAAAGAGGCCCGGGAAGGGCGTCTCAACCTCCTGGTGGGAGGTGACCCAGAGGTACTCGCAGCAGTGAGACCTGTTCTGCAGGCCTTTGCGGAAAACATTACCTTGGTGGGCCCAGTGGGCGCGGGCCACCGAATGAAGTTGCTCCACAACTATGTTTCTCTGGGATTTATGACCCTGCTCGCGGAGGCTGCTGCCCATGCAGCCACCGCGGGCGTGGATGCCGAAACATTTGTAGATGTCTTGGAAAAGGGCGGCGGTGCAGGTGCTGCCTTAAAGAGACTCACCCCCCCCATAGTGTCTGGCGCTACAGACAGTGTTCCCTTTGCCGTTGGCAACGCCCTTAAGGATATTCGCTATTACCTGCAGATGGCTCGGGACATGCAGGTGTCATCGGGTGTGGCGGAGGCTGTTGCAGAGGCCCTTTCCCAGCAGGCGGATGCGGGCTTCGAGAAGAAATATATGTCAGATCTGGTGGCGCTTATGCGGGCTCACGAAAGGTCTGCACGCAATTAAGGCCGGCTCGCAATCGGCAATCGTAAG
This sequence comes from Pseudomonadota bacterium, assembly GCA_041175005.1. Taxonomy (GTDB): domain Bacteria; phylum Pseudomonadota; class Gammaproteobacteria; order Burkholderiales; family Burkholderiaceae_A; genus Hahnella. The sequence goes on along the minus strand of JBEDFV010000193.1, from coordinate 13,065 downwards.
CCGGTGGTAGTGGGTGGTAAAAGCGGGGTGCCGAGGGCGCTACGCCGTCAGAACTCGAGAAGGTAGGCGGTCGCAGCGCGTGTGGTTGCTCTGGAACTAGGGTCGAAGATAGACAAACCCCTCGCGTGCCTGGAGGTTGGCGACTTCCGCCACCCCTGAAGGCACAATCTTCGCCTCCATGGCCATTTTGCTTGGATCGATTTTGCGACTTACCAACGTGTTGTTGCAGACCCGAAACTCCACCCCACGATTGGACAGATCAGCAATGGCCCCTGCAAAGGGTTGTTCCATTTGATTTGCGGCACCAGCAATAAGGAAGTCGATGCCCAGTCCATGTGCGACGACCACGATTTTTGCGGAGGGGTCTGCAGCCAGGTGATTGCGGATATTGTTGAGTCCCCGGGATGCCTGTGGAATTCCTTCGCTCATGTGATAGACGGTCTTTACCGGATCTTTTGCCTGGACTGGGTTGGAGCCGCTGAGCACTGCCAACATAGACATCAGGCAGGCTGCAAAAAGTGACGCTTTCATTGTTGTTGTCTCCCTTTAATATTTGTTTATGCGTATACAGCGTAAGTGAGTCTAGCATCGGCAGATGTCTGGCTCAAGCCCGCTTACGTCTCTCGGGCATGCATTCCTGCATCACCGGATCTCGTATTTTCGACTTATCCTGTCTGGTATGTCCCATTTATTCGAAAGGATTGTTGTATGGCCCTCGCTAATCCACTTCGTCGTTTCGCCGTTGACCAGAGCCAGCTTCGGTATGTGGGGCACGACCTGCAACGGCCCGAATGCATTCTGGCCGAGCGTGATGGTTCGCTCTGGGTGGCCGACTCACGGGGTGGTGTGATGCACATTGCTCCCAATGGCACCCAGCGCTTTATCGGCCAGAGTATCAGTGCCACGTTTGGCAGCAGCACCGAGGAGACTACAGAGGGCTTTGAGTCGAAATTTACCCAGGGTACGCTGCCTAATGGCCTGGCCTTTGCCTCCAACGGAGACATCTTGATCTCTAACTTCGGGACAGATCTGTTGGAGGTTATGACCCGCGACGGCCAGACGAAAACGCTCTATGACACCATTGATGGCAGGCCGATCGGCAAGGTGAACTTTGTGCTCCGCGATTCTAAAGATCGAATCTGGATAACGGTATCCACAAAGGTCAACCCGTGGACAGAAGCATTTGCGACGCGTGTACAGGATGGTTTCGTGGCCCTTGTCGACAACGGTGCTCTTCGTATCGTTGCCGATGGTTTTCGGTTCACCAACGAGATTCGGTTCGACGCAAAAGAGGAGTGGCTCTACATTGTGGAGACGACCGGCCCCAACATTACCCGTATGCGTATCGATGATCGGGATCCAAAGAATATTCGATTGGTCGATAGGGAGGTCTTTGGTCCCAGTCATCTGGGTGGCTACCCAGACGGTATTGCCTTTGACAGCTTTGGCAACCTCTGGTGCACCCTCATTATGGTGGATCAATTGATTGCCCTGACGCCGGAGGGTGACAAACTCATACTGCTTGATGATGGTGATCCGCAGGCCAGCGCTAACTTGCTTACGCGCATGGCCCAGGGCACAGTGAGAACCGAAGACATGCAGCGTGCACGGGGCACTATAGCCCCATGGATGGCCAGCATTACCTTCGGCGGCCCAGACCTCAAAACCGCGTACATCGGCAGCCTGCAGGGCAACCGAATTCCCTATTTCCAGTCTCCCGTTGCAGGGCTTCCCATGGTCCATTGGTAAGCGGGCCGCCGCCTGGCGGGGCGCGCAATAGGCCTAGGCAGTCGTCGGAGCGGTGATATTTGCATGGCGGCAGTGGCGCTACGAAGCAACCATTTGCAAATGCGAACCAATCTCATTAATATATTGGTTCGGGTTCGCACTGCTGCCAAAGCGGGGGATGAGCCCTCTGGCCTTCCACCCCTATTGCCTAAGGAAAATACAATGCCTCTGCGCCGTCTTGGTCTCTCACTTCTCTCGGGGCTGCTCTGCTCAACCGCGGCCCTGGCTCAGAACCAGGTCCTCAATCTCTATAGTTCTCGGCACTACCAGTCTGATGAACTGCTCTACGCCAACTTCACGAAGGCCACAGGCATCAAGATCAATCGCATTGATGGTAAGGAAGATGAGCTAATCCAGCGAATTCGTCGTGAGGCCGCTGCGAGCCCTGCCGATGTATTTATTACAGTAGACGCCGCCAATCTTCAGGCGGCTGACGACGCGGGTTTGTTTGCGCCTGTGCAGTCCAAACTTATTGCGTCTCGTATTCCTGCCCAGTTTCGGGGTACGGAGGACCGCTGGTTTGGCTTCTCTTACCGTGCCCGGGCCATCTTCTACAACAAAGATCGGGTCAAGCCTGCGGATGTTCAAACCTATGCAGACCTTGCAGCCCCCCGGTTTAAGGGTCAGCTCTGCGTGCGCTCTGGCGGGCATGTCTACAACCGCAGTCTCGTAGCTTCCATTATTTATAACCAGGGCGACGATAAGGCCGCAGCCTGGGCTCAGGGTCTCGTCGCGAACCTTGCGCGTGCGCCGAAGGGCGGCGACACCGACCAGATTCGGGCTGTTGCCGCAGGCGAGTGTGATGTGGCACTGAGTAACCACTATTACTATGCCCGCCTCATGGAGTCGGATAAGCCAGCCGATCAAGAGGTGGTACGCCGAGTGGGCATCGTCTTTCCCGATCAGAACGGCAAAGGTACCCATGTGAATATCTCCGGGGGAGGAATGCTGAAGACAGCACCGAATAAGGCCGCCGCACAGAAGTTTCTCGAGTACCTTACCTCAGATGAGGCGCAGGCCTACTTCGCCAACGGTAATAACGAGTGGCCTGTGGTGGCCTCGGTGAAGTTAAATAACACCACCCTAGATCGGCTGGGCAGCTTTAGAGTGGATTCGCTACGCGCAGGCGCACTGGCCCAATACACACCTAAGGCACAGAGGCTCATCGACCAAGTGGGCTGGAAGTAATAGCGGCTCTGCGTGCCCCATGGGGGTTTCGGTATCGCCTAATGTCTGAGCGTTCTGGACAGTAAAACGACCGGAATGAGTCCGACGGCCACGATGATCAAGGAGGGTGTAGCCGCCTCGGCCAGTCGTTCGTCTGCGGCAAGAAGGTAGACCTGCGTGGCAAGGGTGTCAAAGTTAAAGGGGCGCAGCACAATCGTGGCGGGCAATTCCTTCATGACATCGACAAAGACCAGTAAGAGGCCTGATGCCATGCCCCCAGAAAGCAGGGGCATATGCACTCGGGTAAGTACGCCGAGTCGACTGCTGCCTAAGATTCTTGCCGCCTCATCAAGACTCGGCCGTATACGAGAAAGGCTCGATTCAATGGGGTTGAGCGCCACAGCCAGAAATCGGGCCAGATAGGCAAAGACGAGTGCGGTGGCACTGCCCGTGATGACAAGTCCCAGGGGCATATCAAGCTGGGTCTTGGCCCAGTGAATCAGAAAGTGGTCTAGCGCGGTGAGGGGAATCAAGGCCCCCACGGCAATCACGGTACCGGGAACTGCATACCCCAGGGAGGCAATTCGCTTCATGCTGGCTGTTAGCCGTCCGGGATGCATACGGCTGGCATAGCCCAATAAGAGGGCTACGACCAAGGCAAGAAGGCTCGCGATAACAGCCAGTACCAGACTGTTTGTCGCCAGGGAGAGATACTTATGCCCAAACTCGGGGTCTGCCTCTGCCATCGTCATGGCAAGCAAGAGGGCCGCCGGAAGAAGGAAGCCGCCGATCAGCGGCAGTAAGCAGCCAACGCACGCAAGCCACCCACGGGTACCGGTAAGCCTCAGACGCTGCGCGGGGCGCCCCCCTTTTTCGTCAAATGCGGCCCGGCCGCGACTTGCCTTCTCGAGAAGTAGCGCAAGCGCAACCACGCCGAGCAGACTCGCTGCCAACTGAGAGGCCGCGATGGGGTCGCCGAATGCATACCAGGCGCGGTAGATACCCGTGGTGAAGGTGGGTACCCCAAAGTAGGAGACCGCTCCGAATTCTGCGAGGCTCTCCATCACGACCAGGGCAATACCGCCAGCGAGCGCAGGGCGTGCGAGTGGCAGGGCCACCCGGAAAAACGCACGTGTCTTCGTGACGCCCAAACTCCGTGCCGCATCAATGAGCGTACTCGATCGTTCTAGAAACGCAGTGCGCGCGAGTACATAGACATAGGGATAGAAAACCAGGCTGAAAATTGCAATGGCCCCTGAGAGTGATCGAATCTCGGGGAACCAGTAGTCGCCGCGCGACCATCCTAGCCATTGCCGTACGAGGCTCTGCACCGGCCCTGCATATTGGAAAAAGTCTGTGTAGGCGTAGGCAATGACATAGGTGGGCATAGCGAGGGGCAGAAGCAGGGCCCACTGCAGTATGCGATGGCCTGGGAAGCGATACATTGCTACGAGCCAGGCTGTGACCGTTCCGATGAATCCAGCACCAAGCCCGGCGCCAAGCGCTAGGGTGAGGCTATTGGCAATGTACTCACCAAGTACCGTCTGCACGAGATGCGACCATACCCCCTGGGTGTCGGGCTGAAAGACGTTGATCACCACGCTGATAAGGGGCAGTGCGACGAAGAGCGCCAGTACGACGGCGGTAACAAGCAGGGTGGGGAATCGAAAACGGCGGTGGGCCATAGGAGGAAACGCAGACGAGAGAGGCTTATTGTAAAATAGAACTATTCTCATTTGTTAATGGCTGCGGCCCGAAAATCGCTATCGCGCCCACACAGCCCCTTGACCCATGACCTACGCTCTGGAAGTTGTCTCCCTCGCACACCGCTATGGGCACAAGTCTGTGCTCAATGGGGTAAGTTTTCGTCTCGCGGCCGGTGAGGTCGGTTGCCTGCTTGGGCCTTCGGGCTGTGGAAAGACTACGGTTCTACGCCTGATTGCAGGATTTGATGCCCCTAGCGATGGGGAGATTTTCCTCGCCGGCGAAAGGGTGAGTGGAAATGGGGCTGCTCTGCCGCCAGAGGCGAGGCAGATTGGCATGATGTTTCAAGACTATGCCCTCTTCCCTCACCTTACTGTGGCCCGCAATATTGCCTTTGGCCTTAGGCATCTGACCCCCGATGAGAAGCAGGCACGGGTAGCTGCCATGCTCGAGACGGTAGGCCTACAAGGGCGGGCCAATGCCTATCCGCATGAACTCTCGGGGGGGCAGCAGCAGCGCGTTGCGTTGGCCCGAGCCATTGCCCCGAAGCCGCGGGTCTTACTGCTGGATGAGCCATTTTCCAATCTGGATGTGGCCCTGCGAGAAAAGCTGGCACTCGAGGTCCGGGAGATTCTGAAGAAAGAGGGCATCACCGCCTTACTGGTGACCCATGACCAGTTTGAAGCGTTTGCAATTGCGGATGTGGTCGGGGTGATGACAGAGGGGGTAATACAGCAGTGGGATACGCCCTACAACCTTTATCACGAACCCCATACGCGTTTTATCGCGGACTTTATCGGCCAGGGCGTCTTTCTTCCTGGAAAGATTCTCCCTGGCGACAGGATTGCAATTGAACTGGGCGACCTCTCTGCCGGCAAAGCCACCGAATATGAAGCCGGCGCCGAGACGCTCTTCGATGCGGGTGATCAGGTTGAGGTCTTGATACGCCCCGACGACATCGTGCATGACGATGCGAGTCCTTTGTTGGCGGAGGTGGCGCGAAAGGCATTTCGCGGTGCCGAGTTTATCTACACCCTAAAGCTGCCCAGTGGCGCCCAGGTACTCGCCCTCGTGCCCTCGCACCATGATCATGCCATTGGCGAGAAGATTGGCATTCGGCTCGAGGTAGACCACGTAGTGGCTTACCGCAGAGACACTGCCGCAGCAGATCATTCGCCGCGTGCCGCTGTTGCGGGGCTGGGGGCTTCCTCTGCCGTTGTGAAGTCGCTGTAATGCACATAGGTGCGCTTCATATACCACTCAAAGAATGACCAGTAGCTGCGCGGCGCATACTTCGGTGGGCCATCGATGGGGCGGCAACTGGGCAGACACTCGGCGACTGCATCAAGGTTGGTATTAATGAAGCAGGCAAAGGAGTAGCGATCGTTGTCTTTGGGGGGGAGCACGCGGTGTGGGGTCGCGCGGAATCGATCATTTGTCCACCGAGAGAGAAACTGCCCCGTGTTGACGATGATGGCACCCTGAGGAACGATAGGCCAGAACCATTTCTTATCGGTATCGAGAATCTGGAGCCCTGCCTCTCGGGCGGGCGGTAGGAAGGTCATGAAGCCGGTGTCGGCATGGGCCCCGAGTCCAAACTCGTTGTCTTGCACGAAATCGACCTTCGGATACTTGGCAATGCGCAGATAGCAGTAGGGATCGGTGAAAAACGGCTTGAAGAAGCCTGCCTCTAGATCGAGAGCGGCTTCCCATACGGGCAGAAGTGATAGCCCAAGGTTTTCGATTGCCTTCATATATTGCGTCACCGCGTCGCGAAAACCCGGTAGTTCTTTCTCCTGAGGCCAGGGGGTGGGCCCATAGAATTGGGTGCCTTTGATGGCCTCGGGATGGTCTGGCGGAAAGTCGGTCGCCACGACAAAGCACTCCACACTGTCGAGCTTGGTATGGGCGTGATAAGAGGAGTGGGTGATGATCGTGGCTTTAGAGGGAACGAACCCTTTCTGGTCGCGGGTGACCTGCACCGCCATTTTTTGATCAACGCTTAGGTCATCATGGAAACGCCGCGACTGGCGTTCCATGTCTTCAATAAGGGAGAGGTCGATGCCATGGTTGATCACACAGAGGAATCCCAGGTTTTCGCAGGTATCACGCCAGTCTTGGGCAATCTTTTCTACGGCGCCTTGCTCGCCCCGCATGAGCGGCCCGAGATCGACAACGGGAAGTGCCCGGTGATCGGTGTTGGCGGTTCGGGCGTCTTGTGCAACCTGACCGCTTAAGCCAGTAATTTCCCCAATATGTCCCATGGCGTCTCCTCGTGATTTTTTGTCAGGGTAGTATGACGTTTATATACCAAAACTAATCTTTTGATCAATAAAAACGGGGGCAAAAAAATGCAGACAGTAGGCGTGATTGGCCTGGGAATTATGGGGTCTTCCTATGTGCGCAACCTCTTGAAAAATGGCTTCTCGGTAGTGGGCTACGACCTAGATCAGAAGCGGGTCGCTGAGCTTCAGGCCGAGGGAATGCAGGTGGCAGAATCCGCCTGTGATGTTGCCCGAAGAGCAAACGAGATCATTACCTCGCTACCAAGCCCTCAGGCGCTGCACCAGGTGGTTGAAGAACTGACAACGCTGGGGAGTCGGCTGAACGAGATCGTGGTGGCCGATACCTGCACCCTGGCCATGACAGACAAGATGCAGGCCATGGAGCGCATGAAGGCTGCCGGTGGCCTCTTGCTTGACTGCCCGGTGAGTGGCACCGGAGCCCAGGCCGCCAAGGGCGATCTGATTGTCTTTGCCAGTGGCGATCCGCAGGGCATTGCGCGGATGATGCCCGCATTTGCCGGTATTGGCCGGTTAACCCATAACCTGGGCGTCTTTGGTAATGGCTCGAAGATGAAGTACGTGGCCAACCTGCTGGTGACCATTCACAACGTGTCCGCGGGCGAGGCGTTTGCTTTTGCCCAGAAGGCAGGAATCGCCCCAGAACTTGCCTATAAGGCGGTCTTCGGGGGCGCGGGAAGCTCCCGTATTTTTGAGGTTCGGGGGCCGATGATGGTGGCTGGCGACTACCTCACGGGCTTGTCTGCCACCCATCGGCTCATGCACAAAGATATTTCGATTATTGGCGACTACATTGATGCCCTCGGCGCCGACACACCACTTTTTGCGGTTGCCGCTGGCATCCACAATGAGGCCATTGCCCAGGGGCTTGAGATGCAGGACACGGCCTCGGTCTGCGCCGTGATGGAGAAACGCAACGGAATCAGCCGCGCCTAAAAAATCGCCGGCCTTAGGGGAGTCGGTCCCGGCCCCCGTCCCGCAGATCTAGGCGTCGGTTGCAATGACGACATTGCCCGTGGCCATACCCGACTCGAGGTATTCATGGGCGCCTGCGGTGTCGTCTAGCGGGAAGACGCGATCAATGTGGGCCACAGGAGGTTCGAGCACCGCGGCATCGGACCCAACGCCAGATAGCCAGAGGCAGATGTCTGATAAGGCGGCTGCGAGGTCGGCAGGCAATAGTTCATACATAAACACCCAGCGTAACGTCTGGTTCTTCATCATGAAGGCATAAAACGGCAGGGTTGGAGTCGGCTGCCGATCAGAGGCGTAACAGGCAATCACGCCATGGGGCCGGAGCACCTTAAGGGTTGTCGGGAGATTCTGGCCAAAGGCCACCTCCACAATACGATCGACGCCTTGCCCATGGGTGAGGGACAGCACCTTCTCGGCCACGTCTTCTTTGGTGTAGTCGATGATGTGGTGGGCCCGGGCCATTTGGGCGCTCTCTGCCTTCTGGGCTGAACTCACGGTGGTAATGACGCGGGCACCTCCCCAGCGTGCAAGCTGAATGGCGCAATGCCCTACGGCACCAGCGCCTCCCTGGATGAGTACGGTCTTTCCGGCAATGGGCCCATCGGAGAAGAGGGCCCGATGGGCGGTGAGCGCAGGAATACCAATACAGGCGCCGTAGGCAAGACTCACCCGCTCTGGTAGGGGCTGCACGAGCCGGGCCGGAAGCACCACCTCTTGCGCGTTGGTACCAAAGGGTCGTTTCCATTGGGCATTAAATACCCAGACACGGTCACCGACGGCATGTCCGCGCACCTGGCTACCCACCTCACTGATATGGCCTGCCCCGTCGCTATTGGGAATGATGATGGGAAAGGCATGGGGCTGTCCGTTAAAGCCTACCCGGCGCTTGAGGTCAGACGGGTTGAGACCTGAGAATGCGAGGCGAACGCGCACCTCGTTCTCGCCGAGGGGCTGGACCGGCTGTTCGCCCACCTGGATGACATCGCGGGCGGGGCCCTGTTTTTCGTACCATGCTGCCTTCACGGGATGCTTCCTTTCTGTACTTGTGGTTTAGGTTCTGGGCGGAGTCTTGATTGAATTAGTCGTCTGCGCCCAGTAGCGTTGTAGGCCTGCGGCAGCGCCAGTGAGTGCGAGTACAACCGCAGAGGCTGCAGACCAGCCATAGCGGCTATAGACCTCCATGACGGCCCAGGAGCCGAGGGCCCCTCCAACAAAAAATGTACCCATAAAGAGACTATTGAGACGGCTGCGTGCCTCGGGCATGGATTCGAAGACGGCCTGCTGGCTTAGTACCAGATGCAGCGTCACTGAGAAGTCAAGCAGGGCGGCAGATGCCAGAAGCAAGCCCACGTGCCAGGTGCCGCTGTCAAAGCCTGCGGAGACAGCAATAGCCCCCGCAATGACGGCAAGCCAAAGCGAAATGCGAATACCCTTGGCCGCCCGGCCTGTGTCCGTGAGACGACCCGCCAGTGGGGCTGCAATGGCTCCGCAGACAGCGATGAGGGTGAAACTGGCCATCTGATGTGCGCTCAGTCCGATCGTGTCGGAGACCAGCAGGGCAGGAACCACCGACCAAAATCCACTAAGGCTCGCGAAGAGGAGTCCTTGGCAGAGAGCCCTGCGCCGCAAGAGCGGCACCTGATGCCAGAGTAGAAATTGTGCGCCCACAAACTCTGCATAGCTGCCGTGGGGCTGTGGCTTGACCAGCGGGAGAATGCGGTAGGCTGCCCAGAACGCAAGACTCATGCAGGCCGCTGAGACGAAGAATACGGTCTTCCAGGTGCCAGACGAAGCGAGGGTTGTAGCCAGGGGGCGACTGAGTGTGACCGCCAGCATGCCACCCGCAATGAGGGTGCCGAATGTTCGGCCCCGTTGGGTTGGCGCCGACAGGCTTGCGATAAAAGGCGACATGATCTGCCCACCACAGAGTCCGACACCGAGCACGAGGCACAAGACAAGCAGCAAAAGCCAGTCGGACGTAAGCACCATGAGGGTAAGGCTCATCACAATGAGGGCGATCATTGCTAAGACGAGCGTTCGGCTTGCAATACGATCGCCCAGGGGCACCACGAAAAGAAGCCCTAGGGCCACGCCCACCTGGCAGCTGATATTGAGCGCATTGGCCTGTGAGAGCGACCATCCCATATCTGCCGCAATAGCAGGCGTTAATGGCTGAAAGAAATACATGTTGGAGACCAGCAGGCCCATGCAGACGGCACAGATGAGAATCTGTGCACGCCTGAGTGCCTGGGGATGGGCCTGCATATCTCGTCTGGGAAGCCGTCTGGACGAGCTTCCGGAGGGTCTGTTAGATACCCAGCCCTTTCAGCGCCGGCTCTGGATAACGGGTACCTGCTGCAGAGTCCCGAGGGAACATCTGGCTGAGGGCCGAAAGGTCTTCCGCAGAGAGAGATAGGCTCGCCGCCGCCACGTTCTGCTCCAGGTACTTCACCTGCTTTGTACCCGGAATGGGAAATACATCTGGGCCTTGTGCGTGGACCCAGGCAAGGGCCCACTGGGCTGTCGTGACGCCCTTCTGCTGGGCCATCTTCTCCATCTTCTCGAGCAAGGCAACGTTCTTCCCGATGTTCTCCGGCTTGAAGCGAGGCTGGTTTCTGCGCCCGTCTTTTTCGCCAAGCGCGTCTGTTGTCTTAATGGTCCCGGTGAGGAATCCTCGGCCCAGGGGCGAGTAAGCCATGAGGGCAATTCCGAGCCGGCGGCAGGTGGCCAGAATGTCGTCTTCAATGTCGCGACTCCAGAGCGAGTATTCCGTTTCTAGGGAGGCAATGGGGTGCACCTTATGGGCCCGGGCAATGGTCTCGGATCCTGCCTCCGAGAGCCCCAGATAACGCACCTTGCCTTGTTCAACCAGCCGCTTCATGGCACCGACCGTATCTTCGATGGGCACAGTGGGATCGACACGATGCAACGCATAGAGATCAATGACGTCGACCCCCAGTCGTTTTAAGGAACGGTCACAGGAAATCATGACATGGCTGGGATGCCCACCGGTGAATCCGGTGTCCCCCCCCCCTGCGAGGGCAAGGTTGCCAAACTTGGTGCAGACCACCGCCTTGTCCCGACGGCCGGCAAGGGCCTTTCCAACAAGCGACTCGTTGACCCCGTTGCCATAAGCATCTGAGGTAACGATCATGTTTACGCCGATATCCAGGGCGCGGTGGATGGTGGCGATAGAGGCCTCGTCATCCGGCTGACCATAGAAGATGGTCATACCCATACAGCCCAGGCCCTGCGCGGAGACTCTGGGTCCAATCTTGCCTAGTTGTCTTTGTTCCATTTTTTAGATCCTTTTTGGGGTAATGAAGTCAGTACTGCTTATGCCGAGCCAACACCGTACACTATTGACCAATCGATCACTTAAAAGCCGAAAAAAATATGCAGCTAGAACTCGTCAGTATTCCCACAGACTCGATCCCCTTAGATGGTCTCTTCTATGAGGCGGCCCCGGCTTCTAGCGGTAGTCCAGGGGCCCTGCTGTTCCATGGCAACACCATGAATTTCTACACCGGCAGCCTGCGGTTTCTTCCTCCGGTACTCACGCAGGAGGGCCTCTCCTGCCTCGCCTTTAACCGTCGGGGCCACGATATTCTTGCCATTCGTAACAGCCGTGCGGCAGAAGGTGCGGCCTTTCAGACGGCTGCGCAGGCAACGCAGGACAATAGCCTGGCCGCACGTTGGCTGGCGGCGCGCGGTTATACAAGCCAGGTGGTGATTGGCCACAGCAACGGCGGCATGTTGGCGGTGAAACATGTGGCCGATCATCCCCAGACGCGGGCCCTGGTATTGCTGTCGGCCCATTGCGGTGGCACGGATATGCTTCCGCGCGCCAGTGCTGCCGGTCTATTGGCCCAGGATCGACTTGCAGAGTTTACGCAGCAGGCTAGGGCGATGGTGGCGCAGGGCAGGGCGAAGGACCTCATGCTACTGCCGGGCTGGTGGTATGTCATGACGGCCGAGAGCTTTCTTGACCAGCTTGCCGGCCTGCCAGACACCCTGGCATTGGCCCCTCAGATTTCGTGTCCGGTCTTGTATATTCGCGGAGACAAAGAGCCTCGTGATCTCTACCCCGCAGAGGCCTTTGCAGAACGTTGCGCGGGGCCCTGCGAGGTAGTGATCGTTGAAGACTGCGACCATTTTTATAACGGCGTGGAAAACAAGGTCGCATCATTGGTAGCGGGTTGGCTTCGAAAAGTCTTGGCCTAGCCGGTTAGCGCTTTACCCCACGCTCTGCCTCAAACTTCTTGCGCGCATTCTGGAAATGCGCCCAGACGGCCCTGACATTTTTGTTACCAGCTTCCTCTTGGCGCTTGAAGAGCACTTCGTTTGCGGCATTGCCGCGCTCGACCATGAACTTCTCATCTTCGGGAGACGATTGCTGGAAGACGATTTTGCTGTTCTTCACCCAGTCTGCCTTGATGGTCTCTTCTAGGTCCATGAGCGACTGCCCATAGCGCACCGTGTACTCAGCCCGCAACTGCATGAGCATGGTCTGGGTCTCTTTGGGCAGGGCCCGAAACTTCGCGCCGGTCATAAAGAAGCCCGATGCCAATGCTCCCCCGTTGCCCTTGGCTCCGGGCGGGTTGAGGAAGTGGACATGGCGCACAACCTCGTTCAGTTTGAACGCATTGCTCAGGAGAATGGCCATGTCTCCCAGGGCATCAATCGTGCCGCGGTCGATGGCGTTGTACATATCCCCGAAGGGCATAAAGATAGGGTTCGCCTCAAGGGCCTTATAGAAGTCAACCCGCGCGCCACCATAGGTGCGCAATGACTTCCCCTTGAGTTCTTTCACCGACTTCAGCGGCTGGCGGGTGCCGACAGGGGCATGGCCACTAATATGCGGCATGAGAAAGACGATGTCTTCTTTGGCGATTTCCGCCTTGAGATCCGGCTGGTTCTCCATGGTGTCGATGGCAGCCTTCAGTGCGGCGACATAGTCATCGCCGAAGTTGAAGATCTGATCAAGCGTCATGTAATTCGGAAACTTTGCCGGGAAATAGGTGCTGCTCACCCAGGCCAGATCTGCGATGCCCGACTGAATACCAGGCAGTGCATCTGCCCACTTTACGAGCGAGTCGCTCCAGAAATAGCGGACCTGAATTTTTCC
>JBEDFV010000192.1:0-3139 GCA_041175005.1 Pseudomonadota bacterium | reverse complement strand
CGACTGAGGGTGGGTGGGCAGGCCGATCTCTTTGTCTTCGATCCCCATGCGCCCTGGGTGGTCACCAATGACACCTCAAAGTCTCAGGGACGCAATACCCCTTACCTGGGGCGAGAGCTCGAGGGCCGCGTGCTCTATACCCTCGTAGAGGGTCGCCTTGTCTTTCAGAAGGAGCCCGTGGTTGCCTCAGCGATCTAGGGCAGCACCCAAGCGACTCGCTATGCAATATCAACAAGGTCTGCCGCGGTCGGTCCTTCGCGTGGGCTGGCGGTTTCCAGCCCTTTTTGGCTGGATGGTGCTCGGGCTGGCCTGGTCGCTCACAGGTTTTCGGCTTGTCGGTCCGAGCGGTCGGTCGTGGAGTATTCGTACCTTTGCGCGGGGGCTTCTGAGGGTATGCGGCGTGCGATTACGCGCTGCGGGAGCTGGCCCGATTCCTGCGCCTGCGCTTCTCGTTGGCAACCATGTTTCTTGGCTTGATATTTTTGTGGTCCACGCACTGCAGCCCGTGACCTTTATCGCCAAGTCAGAAATTCGGTCGTGGCCGGTGATCGGCACCCTGGTCTCGGCCTCTGGCACCTTGTTTATCGAACGGGGCAACCGGGCCGCGATGCCCCGTGTCATTGAAGAGGCCATACTGCGCTTTGGTCGGCAAGAACGGGTCATGTTCTTTCCCGAAGGCACCACCAGCGATGGCACGTCGTTGCTCAAATTCCATTCGAGCCTCTTTGTACTTGCGGAACGTCAGCCTGACCTTCCGATCGTTCCGGTCAGCATCCAGTATTCTTCGGGCCGCACCGCCTATATCGGCGATACGACGCTGCTTCGCTCGATGGTCACGATTCTGTCGGGTCCGCCCGTGGAGGTCTTACTTCAGATTCAACCGGCGTTGTCTGTGCAAGACCGCCGGCGTCAGGCCCTGGCCGAGGCGGCCCGGGAGAGTGTGGCCCTGGGGTTGCGTGTTCAGCCCCAGGACTCGAGCGCCGACTGCTGAAAAATTGCCTCGTCCTCTAATCGTACGGCGGTGAGGTAGCCACCCCAGGCGCAGCCGGTATCAATGCCCAAGAGCCCAGGCGCACGCAGTAAGCCCAGGGTAGACCAGTGACCAAAAACAATCCGATACCGGCGTGTGGCGCGATGGGTGATTGCGAACCACGGCTGTAGTTCAGGGGGCCGCATGCTTGGCGAGAGCTTGCATTTGTAGTCGAGGCTGCCGTCGGGCCGAAGATAGCGCAGCCGGGTGAGTACATTCACCACCATGCGGTAGCGGGCACTGCCCCGTAGACCGTCTTTCCAGTGGCCTGGACTGTTTCCATACATCTCATGAAGAAAGTCCTGCCAGTGGTTACTCTGCAGTCGGCGCTCAACCTCTCGTGCCAGTTCGAGCGTCTTTGTCGCGGTCCAGTCGGGCAAAACCCCCGCATGCACCATTAGCGTCCTGCCGTCGGCATAGGCCAGGGGTTGATGCCGAATCCAATCGACCATGTCGGCGCTATCTGTGGCTGCCAAGAGTGGGCCGAGTGTGTCGCTGGGCTGCAGGGGGCGGGCGCCACTGGCCACGGCTAGCAGGTGCAGGTCATGATTACCCAGTACGACTTGGGCCTGTGGCCCTGCCGCGCGGATTAACCGAATCACTTCGGCGGACGCGGGGCCGCGATTGACCAAATCGCCAACAAACCAGAGCCGGTCCCGCCTGGGGCGAAACGGCAGCCTCTGGACAAGTGCCTTTAAGCTCTCTGCGCAGCCCTGTACATCACCAATTGCGTACGTCGCCATGGTTGCATCGTAAAATAATCCTTGACGCTGTGTCAGGTTCCCCGTGTCAGGTTCCTCTTTTGCCCCGCCACCTACGAAACTACTCTGGTCCTGAGACCGCCTACTTCCCCCTTTTTCTCTACACCCTTATTTTTCTATGACCCTCCAGCCCTCCTCTCTTTCTGCGCAGCCGGCTGGTGCATGGCCCGTGGTATCTCCCGCAATCTTCAAGGCGTACGACATCCGTGGCGTGGTCGATGAGACCCTGACCGAGGAGACGGTGCGGCGTATTGGCCAGGCGCTCGGACAGATGATTCGTCGCAAGGGCCTGCACCGCTGCGTGGTCGGTCGCGATGGCCGTCTGTCTGGTCCCAGACTGCAGGCGGCCTTGTCCGAGGGACTCTGCTCTGTGGCTGTCGATGTGATCGACATTGGCTCGGTGCCCACACCGGTGGTCTATTTTGCGACCCATCTCTTGGGTACCGGTACGGGTGTGGCCATTACCGGCAGCCATAATCCGCCGCAGTACAACGGCCTGAAGATGATGGTGGCAGGCGCTACTTTGGCAGGCGAAGAGATTCAGGCGCTCTACCAAGCGATTGTTGCGGGGGGGTCGTCTTCCGCTCCGGACAGCGGTGCACGCGGAACGGTCTCAGAGCAGATAGTGGTGCCCGCCTATCTAGACCGCATTTTGTCAGACATCCGCCTCGCCCGGCGCCTGCGCATCGGCGTGGATTGTGGCAACGGGGTGGCTGGTAGCCTGGCCCCAGATTTTTTCACCGCCCTGGGCTGCGACGTCGTTCCGCTCTTTTGTACGGTAGATGGCACCTTCCCCAATCACCATCCGGATCCTGCGGATCCGCACAACCTGGAAGACCTCATTCGCGCGGTCAGAGACCACAACCTCGACCTTGGCCTTGCCTTCGATGGCGATGGCGATCGCCTTGGCGTCGTCACCCGGACAGGGGAGATCATCTGGCCTGACCGTCAGCTGATGCTTTATGCCGCTGATGTCCTGGCTAAAAACCCTGGGGCAGAGATTATTTATGACGTGAAGTGCACACGGCACCTTGCCCGTTGGATCAGGGACCACGGGGGAACGCCTCTGATGTGGCGTACGGGGCACTCGCTGATCAAGGCCAAGCTCAAGGAGACCGGTGCACCCTTGGCTGGTGAAATGAGCGGGCACATCTTCTTCAATGACCGCTGGTACGGGTTTGATGATGGCCTGTACACCGCCGCGCGCCTCTTAGAGATTCTTGCCACGGTGACTGATCCAAGCGCGACGCTGCATGCCCTGCCCAATGCCACCAGCACCCCAGAGTTACAGATCAAGACCCAGGAGGGTGAAAACTATGCCCTTGTGGCCCTGCTCAAAGAGAAGGGT
>JBEDFV010000191.1:0-4659 GCA_041175005.1 Pseudomonadota bacterium | reverse complement strand
TTTAGCCTGCTGCTGGCCGACTTCAGCAAGTTCAAACTCATTCAGGTGGTTCAGGGGTCTGCCTTTGTGGCCGTGGTGCTCAATGTGGTGGCGCTCTGGAAGCAGGAGGCGCGGATGCCTGCAAAGACCGCCCCGCATCTACCCCGCCCTGGCTTTGGTGAGACCTGGCGGCTCTTTGTGGCCCAGCCTGGTCATCTGCGGTTTCTCATCGCCCTCTTCATGGGTACGGCCGCATTCAGCATGCAGGACATCATTCTCGAACCCTATGGCGGTGAGATTCTGGGCCTAAGTGTCTCCGACACCAGCCTGCTTACCGCGGTAATGGCCGTTGGGGCCCTCTGCGCCTTTGCGGTCTCTGCCCGCCTTCTCTCTAAAGGCATTAACCCGCATCGGCTCTCGGCCCTGGGCGCTGTGGTGGGTCTGGTGGCCTTTGCACTGGTGATCTTCGCCGAGCCTCTGGCATCAGCCAACACCTTTCGGCTAGGCACCTTCCTCATCGGATTCGGTGCGGGCCTCTTCTCCGTAGCGACGCTTACCGCAGCGATGGGCCTGGATGCCCAGGGCTTTACAGGCCTTGCCTTGGGGGCCTGGGGCGCAGTGCAGGCCACCGCCGCGGGTCTTGCGATCTTTCTCGGGGGCGTACTGCGTGATGTCTTTAGCGCCTGGGCCGTCTCTGGCCGATTCGGTGAGGTGCTGACTTCCCCTGGGGTTGGTTACAGCCTGGTCTATCAGGTGGAACTGGTTTTGTTGTTTGCAACGATTGTGGCAGTGGGCCCTCTGGTGCGTCTCTCCAGGGTGCAGGCTGCCTCATCGAAGAAGTTCGGGCTGGCCGAATTCCCCGGCTAGCCCGCGTCATCACTAAGGAGAACGACTATGGGAACTGGTGCAATTACGCAGTACATCGATGTAGCGCAGGTGGTGCTCTACATGTTCTGGATTTTCTTTTTCTGGCTCGTGGTCTACCTCACCTTAGAGAGTAAGCGCGAAGGATTTCCCATTGAACACGACCGGCCGGATGGCTCGGTGCGTCGCGAGGTGGGCTTTCTGCCGATGCCCACGCCGAAGGTCTACAAGACAAAGTTTCACGGCGAATTCGTTGCCCCGCATGAGCGTGACTTTGAAGACCCGATGCCTCCCGGAAAGGCCATTGGCCCATTTCCAGGCATGCCGCTTGAGCCCACCGGGGACCCGATGAAGGCCGCTGGCATTGGCATTGGCCCAGGCGCCTACACACGGCGCATGGATGTGACCGACAAGACCTGGGAAGGCCACGACAAGATCGTACCGCTGCGGTCGGATGCCCATTTTGGTGTTGCCAAACAAGACTTAGATCCCCGGGGCCTCACGGTATTGGGCGCTGATAATCAGGCGGCAGGCCAGGTGGTCGATGTCTGGGTGGATCGCTCCGAGCACATGATTCGCTACCTCGAAGTCAAGACGCAGGGCGGCCGCACGGCCCTTCTGCCAATGAACTTCTGCCGGGTGCGTCGTGATCGCATCAAGGGCAACCGGGTCACGGTGGAATCGATTCTTGCAGGCCAGTTTGAGGGGGTTCCCTCGACGGCCCATGCCGAGAAGATCACGCTCTTAGAAGAAGAAAAGATCATGGCCTACTTCGGTGCCGGTACCCTCTTTGCTACGCCCTCCCGGCGTGAGCCTCTGGTATGAAGGCTGAGCACAACGGCCACGAGCACGAGTTTGAGCCAGAGTATGGGCTCCCCGAGCGGCTGCCCGCTCGGGAGCGTCTGATCTGGCAGGGCAGTCCTGATACGCGGCTGGTCTTTCGAGAGGTCTTTCATGCCCGGGGGCTAGCGGCCTATTTCGGTCTCATTCTTCTCTTTCGGGGCATGCACCAGTACAGCCTGAATGCCTCCTGGGCCGAGACGCTGGCCGCAATCACCTGGCTTGCACCCTTGTTTCTTCTCGCCCTTGGCCTTTTCTGGGCATTGTCTTGGCTTGTGGCAAGGACAACCGTCTACACCATTACCGATCGTCGGGTGGTCATGCGGGTGGGTATTGTCTTGTCGCTCACCTTCAATATTCCCCTGAAGCGTCTGCAGGCGGCCGATGTGCGCCGCATTCAGCCTGTCGGCGCCGGCGAGATCGCTTTGCAGCTTCTGCCAGAAGACAAGATTGCGTACTTCCATCTCTGGCCCCATGCCCGGCCCTGGCGATTTGGGCATCCTGAGCCCATGTTGCGGGGGCTTGTGGCTGTCGATGGCGTGGCGGCACTGCTGCATGAGGCCTGGGCCCAGGCGCATGGTCGCCAGGCGGCTTCAGCGACGTCCACCCCGGCTACCCCCACCGCTACTCCCACACGCCAGGGTAGCCCGGCCAAGGACGCCTCGACCGGCTTTTCCGGTATGGAGACCGCCTGATGTCCGACCGACTGGTCTCGCGTCCCCAGGTCGAAGGCTGGCCGCTCTTCGGCCTTGCCCTGCTTATGGGGGGCAGCATTGTCTTGGCGGCCTATAGCCAGTGGCAGAAGACACAGATACCGGCTGCCCCACCCGTCATTGAGGTGCTGGCCAGTCGAAGTCTTGTCTTCTCAGACAGTCGCGATGGCAGCATTCTCGTCACGGATGCCCGATCCGGACAACGCCTCCCCTCCATTGAGGGGGAAGCGGGGTTCGCCCGCGGGGTGCTGCGTAGTCTGGCGCAGGCCCGGCTGCGTGCGGGAGGCAGTCCTGCAGACCCCTTTGTGCTTACCCGGCAGGCCGATGGCTCCTTGCGTCTAAAAGACCCTTGGACCCAGCGCGAGATTGATCTCACCACCTTCGGGCCATCCAATGTTGCCGTCTTTGAGCCCCTCCTTGAGGTTCGTCAAGGTCATGGATCAGGGAATTCGTCACCCTAGGGTGTCTGTACCTTTCGCACCGATTCTTATGCGCCCCTTCGTCGTGTTTTCTCTTAAGAGGAGTACCCCATGAACCCACCGACCCCAGAAACCCTCGACGCCGCCCGTGCTGCTGCCCAGGCCGCTGAGGGCGGCTACGGCAAGACCGCAGACCGCGTCCCCAACGAGGCCACAGCCATTGCCCTGCAAGACACGCTCTTAACGCCGCGCTTCTACACGACCGACTTTGATGCCATTGACCGACTCGATGTTGAGCCGATTCGTGACGAATGGGAAAAACTCATGGCCGAGTTTGAGGCCGATAACAACGATGCGCATTTTCAACGTCCTCCAGAGATGCGCGGGGACTGCTCTCAACTGCCCGAGGGCCTCTATAAAGAATTTAGAGAATTTCTCATCAGCTCCTGCACCTCAGAGTTTTCGGGCTGTGTGCTCTATGCGGAAATTAAGAAGCGGGTTAAGAACCCCGATATGAAGCGGCTCTTCGGCTATATGGCCCGCGATGAATCCCGCCATGCCGGCTTCATTAACCAGTGGCTCAAAGACTTTGGGATTGGCGTCGACCTGGGATTTCTGACCAAGGCCAAGAAGGTCACCTACTTCAAGCCCAAGTACATTTATTACGCTACCTACCTCTCCGAAAAGATCGGCTATGCCCGATACATCGCCATTTATCGGCAGATTGAGAAGCACCCTGAGCTGCGGTTTCACCCGATCTTTCTCTGGTTTGAAAAGTGGTGTAACGATGAGTTTCGTCACGGCGAGGCCTTTGCGCTCCTGATGCGTGCAAACCCTGAACTCTTGCGGGGCCTCAACCTCTACTGGATTCGGTTTTTCCAGCTCGCCGTTTTCGCCACCATGTATGTCCGTGACCAGACCCGTCCCGAGATGCATAAGGCGTTGGGGCTCAATCCCGTGGACTACGACCAGCGTGTCTTTCACATTACCAGTGAGATCTGTAAACAGGTCTTCCCGGTAACCCTGCAGTACGACAGCCCGGTCTTTATGCAGGGCCTGCAACGACTCTGTGAGATTCAGGCTGCCGTCGATGCGGCTAAGGCCCGAGGGGGGCTCTGGGGTCTTGTGCAGCGTGCTGGTCTTGCTGCCCAGGCCGCCCTGGTTTTTGGTCGGCTCTACTTCCAGCCTGTCCACCGCCAGCCCTTGCCAGAGCAGGCACGGCTCGCGCCCTCCTGGTAATCCTCGCAGGCACGTAGGCATCGTACGGTGACAAGCCCAGCCCACCTCTGGCTGCCTTTCTTTTTCGTGGTGGGCCTCTGGTGGCTCTCAACGGGTCTCATCCTGCGACTTGTCGACCGCGAAGGCACCCAGAGATCGGCCCAGGGTGCGCAGGGCCGAGGGCTGGTGGCGGCATCATTGGCCCTTCTGCTGGGTCTCTCAGGCGTGGTCCTCACCCGCGAAATGACCACACCCACGGGCGCCTATTTGGCGTTTGTTTCCGCCTTGTTGGTCTGGTCGTGGCAGGAACTCACCTTTCTTCTTGGCCTTGTCACCGGCCCCAACCGTGGACCCTGCCCTGAGGTCCGTGGACTGCGCCGCGCCTGGCACGCCTTTCGCGCGATTGCCCATCATGAACTGGCGATTCTATTGCTTGGCTTGGCGGTGCTTCTGCCGAGCTGGAACGCCCCGAACTCGGTGGCAGCCCAGACATTTCTGGTGCTCTGGGCAATGCGTATTTCGGCAAAGCTCAATCTCTTTCTTGGGGTGAAGAACTTTTATGAGGCCTTTCTCCCGGTGTCGCTGCGGTATCTGCTCACTTACTTTTCGCGCCGTTCGATCAACCT
>JBEDFV010000190.1:0-2994 GCA_041175005.1 Pseudomonadota bacterium | reverse complement strand
CTTGCGGCGATTTCTGCCCAAGACCTCAGAGACTTTCATAGGCAATTCTGGCGGCCCGAGCGGGTAACCATCGTGATCGTGGGTAACCTCAGCCAGGCCGAGGCCCAGCAGATGGCAGAGGCGGTGCTTTCGCCGTTGGCACAGGGGTCTGCGGCCAACCCATCGCAAGGGCCTGGGCCAGTGCCAGGGCCGACAGCGGCGGCCCCCACCTCAGCGATGCCCAGCGTGCTCCCCGCAGTACGCGTTCCCACCGACAGCAGTCGCATCAATATCGCCCACCCCGCCAGCCAGAGCCATATCTGGATGGGGATCCCCATACTTGCCAGGCACGAGCAGGGCGAATTCTTTGCCCTCATGGTGGCCAACCATGTGCTGGGCGGTGGTGGGTTTACCTCACGACTCACCCAGGAGGTGCGCGAAAAGCGTGGGCTCTCCTATAGCGTCTTCTCAGCCGTATCGCCTCTCGCCCAGCCCGGGCCCTTCTTTCTGGGCCTGCAGACCCAACGCGAGCGGGCCGATGAGGCCCTTGCCGTGGTACGAGAGACCCTAGAAGCCTTCGTGCGCGATGGCCCCACAGACGAAGAGCTTGAGGCAGCCAAGAAGAATCTCCTCGGGGGCTTTGCCCTGCGGCTCGACAGCAACCGCAAGCTCCTGGATACCCTGGCCCAGATTGGCTTTTATCGACTGCCGATGAACTACCTCGACCGCTGGACCGACGCGGTCTCTCTGGTGACCAAAGAAGAGATTCGTACGCTGCTGCGTCAGCGGCTCGACCTGAATCGTCTGGCCACGGTGGTGGTGGCGGGTGGGGCGCCGCCTCAGTAGACGCGCAGAGCCGCGACTGACGAGCGACTGACCAATACGCAACCAGCACCATGGGCCAGATACGCATTATCTCGGGGCAATGGGGCCGCCGACGCCTTGCGGTTCAAGACAGGCCGGGCCTTCGGCCCACCTCTGACCGTGCGCGCGAGACCCTCTTTAACTGGCTGGAGTCGTGGATGCCGTGGCCCTGGCATGCGGTCCATGTGCTCGACGGCTATGCCGGCTCAGGGGTCTTGGGTCTTGAGTCGGCCTCACGCGGTGCGGCCAGTGTCACCATGATTGAACAAGACCCCATCGCGGTGCGTAGTATCGCCACCGCACTCTCCACGCTGGGCGCTCCAGCGTCGGTGCGGCTGCTGCAGGGACGGTTTCTCGATCAGCTGGCCATGCAGGCGCAGCCCTTTCACCTGGCATTTCTCGACCCGCCCTTCGGTAAGGGGCTGCTCGTCGAATCACTCAGAGCGCTGTCTGCGCACCTGGTGCCCGAGGCTATGGTCTATGTGGAGTCGGAGACCGCTTGGCCCTCTGGGCTGAGTGACAGAGACCAACAGGCCTGGTCGGTGGTGCGGGCGGCCAAGACCGGCCAGTCGCACCAGACACTGCTGCAGCGGCTTACGAGCCCGTCCGAATAAGTTCTGGCCGGCCCTGCTGGGCCAGTTTTTTGGCAATCCACTGCTCCACCGAGGGGAAGACAAACTTGCTCACATCGCCGCCCAACATCGCGATCTCTCGAACGATCGTTCCAGAAATAAACTGGTACTGGTCGGAGGGGGTAAGGAACATGGTCTCGACATCTGGCAGCAGATAGCGATTCATGCCAGCCATCTGAAACTCATACTCGAAGTCAGAAACCGCCCGCAGGCCCCGAATAATCACCTTGGCATCGTGTTCGCGCACAAAGTCTTTTAAAAGGCCGTGGAACCCAGCAACGGTAACATTGGGATAGTGGCCGAGAATCTCACGGGCAATCTCCACCCGTTCGAGAAGCGAGAAGAACGGACGCTTAGACCGGCTATCGGCAACACCCACCACAAGGTGGTCAAAGAGCCGGGAGGCCCGTCGCACGAGGTCTTCGTGGCCCCGCGTAAAGGGGTCAAAGGTTCCGGGATAGACAGCGATCGCCATAGGGTGGCTCCCAACGCAAAGGGACTGTAGTCTACCCCGGTAAAAACCCGGAGGTCTAGCCCAGGACGGCCCGGCTGTAGTGGTCTATCAAAAGGGCCGCAAAGAGCAAGGCTAAGTAATTGATAGAAAAACGGAAGGTCTGTTTCGCCAGGGGCTCGGAGTAGCTTCGGTAGAGGACCCAGGCCAGGTAAAGGAAACGGGCGCCCAGCAGCAGGGCCGCCACGAGGTACAACATACCGTTCATGCCGAGGGCCGTGGGCAGAAGCGTGGTGGCCACCAGCAAAACGGTGTAGAGCAGAATCTGCAGTCGGGTGAAGTCGGAGCCATGGGTGACGGGGAGCATGGGCAGGCCCGACCGGGCATAGTCTTCGGTGCGGTACAACGCCAAGGCCCAGAAATGTGGCGGAGTCCAGACGAAGATGATCAAAAACAAGACCCAGGCCTCTGGCGGGGCCTCATTGGCCACCGCAGCCCAACCAAGCACCGGCGGCATGGCACCCGAGGCGCCCCCAATAACGATGTTTTGTGGGGTCAACGGCTTGAGAATAAGCGTGTAGACAATGGCATAGCCGACAAAGGTGGCCAGGGTGAGCCAGGCGGTCAGCGGGTTGACGAAATAAAACAGAATCCACATACCAAGACCGCCTAGCAGACCAGAAAAGACAAGGGTCTGAGGAACCGTGAGGGTGCCAGAAGGCAGGGGCCGCCAGGCAGTGCGCGCCATCTTGGCATCGATATGGCTCTCCACCAGGCAGTTGACCGCCGCCGCGGCACCCGCCACAAGGCCAATGCCGAGTGTGGCCGCCACCAGAATATCGGCGGGCGCCAAGGTGGGCTGCGCCAGGAGCATGCCGATGACGGCACAGAAGAGAATAAGAAGGTTGACCCGTGGCTTTGTCAGCACATAGTACTGACGGAGCACTGAGCTAGACCAAGGACGGGCAAGAGAAGCAGACATGGGCAACAGATTATCCGACGCGCGAGGCTTTCAGGAGTTTTAAGAGGTCTTTCTTCATTTTCGCAGGATCTGGATCGGTCGGGAAA
>JBEDFV010000189.1:0-10792 GCA_041175005.1 Pseudomonadota bacterium | reverse complement strand
GCGCCGCAATCAGACGCCAGGCCTCGTTCTGTGGCTCCCCTGCTTCGGCGGCGACCCACTCTGTCTTTACCGAGGAGGCCTGCGGCTCAGTGAGCGTACCTGTCTTATCGAAGACCAGATGCCGCAATTCCCAGGCCTTCTCCAGGGTATCGGGTTCAGAAATTGCGACGCCCCGCTCGAGCAGACGGGCCAGACTCGCCGCATAGGCCGACGGCCCCGCCACCGAGAGCGCACACGGACAGGAGACCACCAGAATCGCCACGATACGCGGAAGCCAGTCGACAAAAGATTCTCCGGTGACGACCCCCCAGGCCAAGGAGACCGCCGCCACGATCAGTACGCCTACGGTAAACCGCGCCGCAATAGCATCTGCCCAGTCGGTCCACCGGGGCCGCTGGGCCGCGGCAGCCTCTGCCAGTTGGGCGAGTCGGGCCAGCGACCCGGACGCACTGTCGCTCACCACCTCGGCCTGCGCCTCTGCGCCAAGATTAATCGCCCCTTCCGGGCAGACCTCGCCCGCGACACGGCCAACGGGCTTGAGCTCCCCAGTGAGGGAGGACAGATCGATATCGGCGGTGGCCGAACGCAGGCGGGCATCGGCAGGAAATCGTTCTCCCGAGGGAATCCGAATCAGATCACCGACAGCCAGCCGCCAGGGGGGAACAGTCGCGGCCTGCGGTGCCAGCCGATAGGCCAAGGCGGGCGGGTCTAAGGCAATCTGCTCGCGCCGACGCAGTGTCCTCCTGCGAATCCGCGCCTCAAGCTGCCGGGCGGTCAGTACGAAGAAAAGAAACATCGCGACCGACTCAAAATAGACATGCTCTGCCCGGGCAAAGAGGCCCACCACACTACCCAGGAAGGCCAACCAGAGGCCAAGGCTGATCGGCACATCCATGTTCAGCCGGCCCTGTCGCAGCACAGCCCAGGCACTACGCCAGAAGGGTGCGCCGCTGTAGAGGAGAACCGGAAGGGTGATGAGCAGGGATGCCCCCCGCAAAAGATCCAGATGCTCAGGCTCAATCGGCCCTGCCCCGACATACTCGGGCATCGCCAACATCATGACCTGGGCCCAGCCCAATCCCGCCACGAAGAGCCGACGGTTCTGCTGACGCTCGGCCTCGCGCCGATGCGACTCTAGGGTACTGATGCCCACCGGTACCGCGGCATACCCGTAGGCCAGAAGGGCATTGGTCATCACCTTAAGGCTCGTGATCGAGGGGTCCCAGACGAGACGCAGGCGGGCAGTGACCGCATTGGCCTGGGCCTGCCGGACGCCTGCCAGGCCCAACAAGATTTTTTCGATGAGCCAGGCGCAGGCACCACACCGCAGACCCTCAATCGCAAGCGTCGTCTGGTGTACTGACGTACCCGCCGCGTCAGGCTGTTCCTGCACATTCCGACTTGTCCAGGCGGGGTCCTCCAAGAGATCCGCCCAGGGAGAGAGCTGGGCGAGCCGACCCGGCTCTAAGGCCTGTTCTGTGCGCTGCCGGTAGTACTGCTCCGCCCCCGCTCCCACAATCGCCTCGGCCACCGCTTTGCATCCCGGACAGCACATCGGCTGGGCCTCTCCAAAGACCTGGGCCGACCAGAGCCCACCGTCTGGCACGGGCTCCTGACAGTGAAAACAGCGAAGGCTGGGGGTCTGCATGGTGGTCGGAGTCTAGCAACCCCCGCCCCGTTTGCTTACGGGGAAACCCTAGTACTCTGCTCAGGTTTCATAGCTATTGACCTGCGTCAAGGTGTATATATGACTAAAGGAATACATTCACAAGAACAATTACCACAAGGGAGCATCCGTTTATGGCCGCCGTAATGACCCCCCATGGGTCGGTCTCGTCACACCCCGGCGCTGACACGACCGTAGAGCAGTACAACTATCGCATCGTCCGGCTCTTTGCCTATGCCACCGTACTCTGGGGCGTTGTGGGCATGCTGGTGGGCGTCTGGATTGCCGCCCAGCTTGCCTTCCCACAACTGGCCGAAGGCATCTCCTGGCTGTCCTACGGCCGCCTGCGCCCCCTCCACACCAACGCGGTGATCTTCGCCTTCGGCGGCTCTGCACTCCTGGCCACCTCCTACTACGTCGTGCAGCGCACCTGCCACACCCGGCTCTTCTCCGACGGACTGGCGGAATTCACCTTCTGGGGCTATCAGGCGGTGATTGTCCTGGCCGCCATTACGCTGCCCTTAGGAATCACCACCAGCCACGAATATGCTGAACTGGCCTGGCCGATCGACCTGCTGCTCACAGTGGTCTGGGTCGCCTATGCCATTGTCTTTTTCGGCACCCTCTATAAACGACGGGTTGAACACATCTACGTGGCCAACTGGTTCTATGGTGCCTTCATTCTTACTGTTGCGCTGCTGCACGTGGTGCGCAGCCTGGCGCTCCCCGTAGGTCTCTGGGATTCGGTCGGCGTCTTCGCTGGCGTGCAAGACGCGATGGTGCAGTGGTGGTATGGCCACAACGCGGTCGGATTCTTCTTAACGGCTGGCTTTCTGGGCATGATGTATTACTTCATCCCCAAGCAGGCCGAGCGCCCCGTCTACTCCTACCGGCTCTCGATCGTGCACTTCTGGGCGCTGATCTTCACCTATATGTGGGCCGGCCCCCACCACCTGCATTACACAGCGCTCCCCGACTGGACCCAGTCGATCGGTATGGTCTTCTCGCTCATTCTTCTCGCCCCGAGCTGGGGCGGCATGATCAACGGCATCATGACTCTCTCTGGTGCCTGGCATAAGCTGCGTAACGATCCCATCCTTAAGTTCCTGATCGTCTCCGTCTCGTTCTACGGTATGTCCACCTTCGAAGGCCCCATGATGTCGATCAAGACGGTCAATGCCCTGTCGCACTACACCGACTGGACGATTGGTCATGTGCACTCTGGCGCCTTGGGCTGGGTAGGGTTCATTACGATGGGCGCCATCTACTACCTCATTCCGCGCCTCGTCGGAAAGGCCCAGATGCACAGCGTAAAAGCCATTGAACTGCACTTCTGGATTGCGACTGTCGGCATCGTGCTCTACATCGCGGCCATGTGGATCTCCGGGGTTATGCAGGGGCTCATGTGGCGTGCGGTCAATGCTGATGGGTCGCTTACCTACAGCTTTATCGAGAGCGTGGCCGCCACCTTCCCCTACTACGTCATTCGACTTGGTGGCGGGGTGCTCTACCTCACCGGCATGGCCATCATGGCCTGGAACGTGGTCATGACTGTCCGTAACCCGCAGCCCGTGAATGCCCGCATTCCTGCGGTGGCCCACGCGTAAACCACGTCTCGGAGAATTTTTTATGAACCACGACATTGTTGAAAAACGCCCGAGCCTACTCATCGTTCTGGTGTTGCTGGTAGTGGCTATCGGTGGCCTGGTAGAAATCGTGCCCCTCTTCTTTCAAAAGTCCACCACCGAGCCCGTCACAGGCATGAAGCCCTACACCGCCTTACAGCTCGCAGGGCGTGATATTTATGTGCGCGAAGGCTGCGTGGGATGTCACTCGCAGATGGTGCGTCCCTTCCGAGCAGAGACCGAGCGCTATGGGCATTTCTCTGTGGCGGGAGAATCGGTCTACGACCGTCCCTTCCTCTGGGGCTCCAAGCGTACAGGCCCCGACCTCGCCCGCGTGGGTGGTCGATATTCGGATGAATGGCACCGGGTACACCTAAATAACCCACGCGATGTGGTACCCGAGTCCAATATGCCGTCTTATCCCTGGCTACAGACAGGCCTTATTAATGGCGCCCATGTCCAGGCCAAGATGAAGGCCATGCGTACCCTGGGCATTCCGTACACCGATGAAGACATCGCTAAGGCGGCAGAAGAGACCAATGGCAAGACAGAGATGGAGGCCCTCATTGGGTACCTGCAGTCTCTGGGCACGGCACTGGGAGACAAACGGTCATGATTGAATTCCATTCTGTCTTCACCCTGGTAAGCCTACTGGTGTTCATTGGCATAGTCGCCTACACCTTCAGCAAAGGCCAGAAAAAAAATATGGATGCAGCAGCACAGATTCCGCTGCAAGACGACACCGACCCGTCGCCCGCAGACTGGCAGCGGGATCAAAAGACGACATCGCGGGGGGCATAAGCCATGGCTGACTTTATAAGTAATTTCTGGAACCTCTATGTGATCGTCCTCACGATTGGCAGCGTGCTGGCCTGCGCTGTTTTCCTCTACTTCTTGTCTCGCAAGAAGGTAAAGCCCGGTGCGGTGCAGACCACTGGCCATACCTGGGACGAAGACCTCGCCGAGTACGACAACCCCTTGCCGCGTTGGTGGATGTACCTCTTCTACATCACCGTCTTCTTCGCGCTGGTCTATCTCGCCCTCTTTCCCGGTTTAGGAAATGTCCAGGGGGTCCTCGGCTGGAGCTCCACAGGCCAGTACGACCGTGAGGTAGCCAAAGCCGAGCAGACCTATGGCCCCATCTACCAGAAGTTTGCGGCCCTCTCCGTAGAAGATGCGGCCAAAGACCCCGCTGCACTTGCCATCGGCCAGCGCCTCTTTGTCAACAACTGCGCACAGTGCCATGGCACCGACGCCAAGGGGGCAAAGGGCTTTCCAAACCTCGCAGATAAAGACTGGTCCTGGGGCGGAGACGGTCTTACTATTAAGACAAGCATTCTGCAGGGCCGTATGGGCATGATGCCGCCTATGGCGGCTGCCGTAGGGTCCGAGGCCGAGGTTGAGGCGGTCGCCAACTATGTCTTGAGTCTTTCCGGTAGCCCACACGATGCCGCCAAAGTTGCCCTGGGCCAGGAAAAATTCCTTGCCGCCTGCGCCGCCTGTCATGGTGCAGAGGGCACCGGTAACACGGCTATGGGCGCGCCCAACCTGACCGACAAGGTCTGGATCTATGGGGGATCCATCAACACCATCAAAGAGACGATCCACCATGGACGTCAAGGGGTGATGCCTGCCTGGCAGAACATCCTGGGAGAGGAAAAGTCCCATCTGGTGGCGGTCTATGTCTACAGCCTGTCTCAGAAACCATAACCAACAGAGTCGCTAAGGGGTTAGGCCACCATGCCTGATACAGCCGGCCAGGCCCCGGGCGTAGAGCAGACCGTTCTGCTCTACGCACCAGGAAAAAAGATCTATGCGCGGTCAACCTCGGGCCGCTTTAACTCATGGCGGTGGGTCTTTGTCTTTCTGACCCAGGCGCTCTATTACCTCACGCCATGGATCGACTGGAATGGCCGCCAGGCGGTGCTCTTTGATCTTGAGGCACGGCGCTTCTATATCTTTGACCTGCTGCTCGTCCCACAGGACTTCATCTACCTCACCGCCTTACTGCTCATCTCCGCACTCGGCCTCTTTCTTTTCACGGCGGTAGCAGGCCGCCTCTTCTGCGGGTTTGCCTGTCCTCAGACGGTCTACACCGAGATCTTTATGCAGGTTGAGCGCTGGATCGAAGGAGACCGCCATGTGCGCATGCGCCGCGACCAGGAGGTCAGCCTCGCCGGTCGGTTACCACGCCGGGCAGCAACACTTCTGGCCTGGAGCCTCATTGCCCTCTGGACGGGCTTTACCTTCGCCGGCTACTTCACGCCCATTGAAAGCCTCGCCGCGGGAGTATTCGCCGGTAGCCTTGGGTTCTGGCAATGGTTCTGGATGCTCTTCTATTCCTTCTTCACGCTTCTGCAGGCGGGCTTCATGCGTGAACAGGTCTGCAAATACATGTGCCCCTACGCCCGTTTTCAGAGCGCCATGTTCGACCGTGACACCCTTATCGTGAGCTATGACACCGCCCGCGGAGAGACCCGCGGCAAACGCGGACGCCACGAGGACTACAAGGCCGCAGGCAAAGGAGACTGTATCGACTGCGGCGTCTGTGTGGAGGTCTGCCCCACCGGCATCGATATCCGTAAGGGGCTGCAGTACGAATGCATTGGCTGTGGGCTCTGTGCCGATGGCTGCAACACCATTATGACCAAGATGCAGTACCCCCAGGGCCTCATCCGCTACACCACCCTCAATGCCTTGGAGGGTAAGGTTGCCGAGTCCTCTATTCGCAGGCGATTCTTCCGGCCCCGTGTGCTGGTCTATGCCACCATTCTTTTGGTGATCACAGCCACCGTGTTGACATCGCTGGTACTGCGATCACCGCTGCAGGTCAATGTCATCCGCGACCGCGGCGCACTCGCCCGCGAGGTGGAGGGCCAGTACATTGAGAATGTCTACCGGCTCCAGATTACCAACAAGAGCCATGAGCTTCGGCGACTCGTTATAGGCGCACAGGGCATCGACGGGCTCTCCGTGGTCGGCGACACAAGGCTATCCATAGATCCGAGCGCCTACACCACCGCGATTATCGACCTACGCATTCCCATTGCGGTAGCCGAGTCGATGACGCCAGGCTCCCACAAGATTCAGATCGCGGTGCAGTCAGAAGATGATCCCTCTCTGGTGATTACCCAGAAGGCGGCATTTTTCGTACCTCGTTAGCATGGGCCCGTTACTCTTTAGCCGCCGTTTGTGCCAGCCCCAGCGACTCAGACCCGCGCCTTTACCCCTATCCGTCTACGAAAGCCAATATGCCCGCTAACTCTTCGTTGCTCGCCTCCTCCGCCGCTCGCCCGTCGCAGAGACAGGCCTCTGGAGCCTGGTGGCAGAACCGCTGGCCCTGGATCATTCTCGGCATGCTCGGAAGCACCATTCTCGCCTGCATGATCACCATCGTGATCGCGGTCAAGACCCAAGACAGCCTCGTGGCAGATGACTACACCCGGCATGGCAAAGGCATCAATCAGCGACTGGAAAAGGACCAAGAGGCCACGCGCCGAGGCATTACCCTGCGCCCCTCAGCAAGCCGGCAGCCTGATGGTGCGGTGGTTTTCGTGGTCGTCTATTCGGCACCCGAGAGTAGTCCCCCGCCTGAGTTTCTCAGGCTACAACTCGCCCACCCCACCATCGGAGCCCAAGACCGCAGCCTTGCAATGGTGCAGACTGCACCGGGCCGTTATCAGGCTCAGGCAACCGACCTGATGGCAGGCTACTGGCACCTAAGCGCCGAAGATCCTCAAGGGCAATGGCGGGTACGCAGTCGGCTCCCAATAGATCCATAAGACATTTAAAAAAACGCCAGAGGAGACACCCAGGACCATGGCATCTATCGACCATCGCGAAGGCGTTGAAGACCCGCGCAACACCCCTTGTCTGGCCCGGGCCGCCATGAGTATTGCCTGGCCCTCGTTTCTTGCAGCCACAGCACTTACGGGTCTTTTCTTCTCGGTCTTTGACCCCCACGACATGCTGCTCTTCGGTGAACCGCTCACGCTAGGACGGCGAGAGACCTATGGCCTGGGCTTCATGGTCTTCTGGGCGTTTTCGGCCCTGGCAAGCGCCATGACCTATCTCTTGGCCCGACCCACCGCGTCTGTGCCTAAAACTTAGCCGTGCCCAAGGGGCTAGGCCCTAGGCCGGGAAGCCCCTTGCCTAGCGCGACTCCAGGTCAAGCTCGGCGATCTTTCGGGTAATCGTGTTGCGACCCACGCCCAGGAGTTGTGCGGCCTCAATGCGACGGCCACGGGTAAACGCCAAGGCGGTGCCGTAGACAATCGTCTCAAAGTCCTTCTCCCAGCGCTCCATCTTGGCCGAGGCTGTCGCCTCCTCGTCCTTACTTGCCTGACGCAGTGCTCGCTCGAGTTCGGTCTTGAGAATCAAGCGCCAGTCGGGACTGCCCGATGGGACCACCGCCCCGCCCGGGCTGAGCCCCAACGGGGCATCAGCAGCCGAAACGCCCATGGGGCGAGAGACCGAAGCAGCCGGTAGATGCGATGCGCCCGTATCGTGCCCCGCGTCTTGCATCACGTAGGGCTGGTCGGGCTGACGAATCTCTGGAGGCAGGTCTTGTAGCTCCACGGTCTGACTCGGGGCCATTACGGTAAGCCAATGGCAGAGGTTCTCGAGCTGCCGCACATTCCCTGGAAAAGGATGACTCTGCATCAAGGCCAAGGCCTCCGGGGCCAAGACCTTCGCCTCGACCCCCAAAGACTTCGCCGACTTGCGCAAGAAAAAATTGGCAAGCTCCGCAATATCCTCCTGGCGATCCCGTAGCGGCGGAAGACGCAGCCGAATGACATTGAGTCGATGAAAGAGGTCTTCTCGAAAACGCCCCTCTCGCACCCGCTGCTCCAGATTCTGGTGTGTGGCGGCAATCACCCGTACATTGGCCTTCAGAGGCTGGTGACCGCCCACGCGGTAGTAGTTGCCGTCTGACAGGACCCGCAGCAGACGGGTCTGCAGATCAATCGACATGTCTCCAATCTCATCGAGAAAGAGTGTGCCGCCCTCTGCCTGCTCAAACCGGCCACGACGCAGCGACTGCGCCCCCGTAAAGGCGCCCCGCTCATGGCCAAATAACTCAGACTCCAACAGATCGTGCGGAATGGCGGCCGTGTTCAAGGCAACAAAGGGCATCGCGGCCCGTGGGCTATGACGGTGCAGTGCACTGGCCACAAGCTCCTTTCCGGTGCCTGACTCCCCAGTAATGAGCACCGTGGCCGAGGACTGTGAAAGACGACCAATGGCGCGAAAGACTTCCTGCATGGCCGGCGCATGACCCAACATCTCGAGCTGCTCAGGCGAGGCAATGGCGCGGCCTGCGTCTGTCGGCATGGATTCGCGCACGGCCCGCTGGATGAGGGCCGTGGCCTCCTCCACATCAAAGGGCTTGGGAAGATACTCAAAGGCGCCTCCCTGAAATGCCGAGACCGCACTATCGAGATCGGAGAAGCCCGTCATGATGATGACCGGAAGGTCAGGCAGTCGTGCCTTGACCTGCTCAAGCAAGGCTAGTCCCGAATCACCAGGCATCCGAATATCA
This sequence comes from Pseudomonadota bacterium, assembly GCA_041175005.1. Classification (GTDB taxonomy): domain Bacteria; phylum Pseudomonadota; class Gammaproteobacteria; order Burkholderiales; family Burkholderiaceae_A; genus Hahnella. Next base: position 1,959 of record JBEDFV010000189.1, on the reverse strand, counting down.
GAGACCAAGACCTGCGGCGTGTCGTCCTGCAACGCGCGCATTACCTCTTGGCTGTTTTGAAAGAGACGGCAAGGCATCTGGGCCCGAAACAAGGCCTTCTCCAGCACCCAGCGAATCGAGGCATCGTCATCGACAATCCATACTGGCTTCATCCGCACTCCTCCTTGACTATCCTTGCGCTGGCAGGGGTTCCCCCAGCGGCATCAAAATCAAAAACTCTGTACCCGTCGACTCAGAACGACAGTCAATCACGCCGCCGTGCTGATGCACGATAGTCTGAGCAATAGTCAGACCAAGTCCGTGGCCCTTAGGGTTTCCCGAGACCAGGGGATAAAAGATCTCCTCCCGTATCGACTCGGGAATGCCTGGCCCGTTATCACGAATCGACAACGACAATGCCAGTCGGTAACGACGTCGATGCAGGGTCACCTGACGCGAGACGCGGGTCTTGAGCCAGATACGACCACTGCCCTCCATCGCCTGTGCCGCATTACGTACGATGTTTAAGACCATCTGAATCAACTGCTCCGAGTCGGCCTGCAGATTTGGCAGACTCGTGTCGTAGTCACGGATGACTTCGAGTCCTCTGGGAAACTCCGAGAGCATGAGTCTGCGGACATGCTCAAGCACCTCATGGATATTTACCGAAGACTTCGAGAGACTTCTGCGCACCGGCGCCAGCATCTGGTCGACCAGCGCCTGCAGCCGGTCAGACTCTTTGATAATGACCTCGGTGTACTCCTTGAGCGCCCGCGTTGGAAGCTCCGCGTCTAAGAGCTGCGCAGCCCCACGAATGCCCCCTAAGGGATTCTTTACCTCATGCCCCAGATTACGTAACAACGACTGGTTCATCTGCATGAGGGCCGCCTGACGCTCCTCACGGTCGATGCGCTGAAACGCATCGGGCTCGCGCAACTCAATTGTGGCGAGAATGCCGGGCTCCTCCACAATCGATACGGTGGTGTCAAGGCTGTTGGCGCCCCGACCCGCAAGCTGCCAGGCCATCTGCAGTCGCTTTACAGAAAACAGGCGGGCTCGGCATTCCGCCATCAGCCGATCCACCTCGCCCCCACTACCGGCCACCTCGCTGAGCCGATGCCCCGAGATGAGCGTCGCGGAGAATCCCAATAGGTTCTCCGCGGCGGCGTTGAGATGTACCAGACATCCCTCTTCATTAATGAGAAGAATGGCCGTACTCAGCAGATCAAACGCCTCGTAAGACGGGTTTTTCATTGGCATCGTCCGGCGTGGGCGCCTAAAAAAAAGGGGCGAAAATTCGCCCCTTTTCTGGCTCCAGTCTGCCAAGGCAGCGGGCACGCTCCCAGGCCGTCTTAGAGGGAGTAGTACATGTCGAATTCCACCGGGTGGGTGGTCATACGGAACCGTGTTACCTCATCCATCTTCAGGTTGATATAGGCATCAATCATGGCATCGGTAAAGACCCCGCCGCGGGTAAGAAACTCGCGGTCTTTATCGAGACACTCCAGCGCCATATCCAGCGATGAACAGACCGTAGGAATCTTTTTGTCTTCTTCAGGCGGCAGATCATAGAGATTCTTGTCTGCAGCCTCACCGGGGTGAATCTTGTTCATCACGCCATCGAGGCCCGCCATCATCATGGCCGAGAAGGCGAGGTAGGGATTCGCGGTGGGATCCGGGAAACGGACTTCAATACGACGGCCCTTTGGATTGCTCACATAGGGAATACGAATCGATGCAGACCGGTTACGGGCCGAATAGGCAAGCTTAACGGGCGCCTCAAATCCAGGAACCAGGCGCTTGTAGCTGTTGGTGCCAGGATTGGTAATGGCATTAAGCGCACGGGCATGCTTGATGATGCCGCCGATGTAGTGCAACGCAAATTCGGACAGGCCGGCGTATCCGTTACCCGCAAACAGGTTCTCGCCGTTCTTCCAGATCGACTGGTGAACGTGCATACCCGAACCGTTGTCGCCCACC
>JBEDFV010000188.1:0-11674 GCA_041175005.1 Pseudomonadota bacterium | reverse complement strand
TGTGGCCACTGGCCACCGATTTTTGTAACGACTGGGTCTCGGCAGGACTGCAGAGTTGGGCCCGAATATGGTCGGGCAGGGCACGGGTGGGGGTAGGGGTAAGTCTACGGCTGGGGCTGGTACTGCCAGGCCTTGGGGGATGCGTAAGCATAGGATTAGAGCCCTGTCCGCGGATTACGAATGACACCAATGCCCAGCCCCTCGATTTCGAGAAAGTCACGCTCGGGGTCGACTACGATGGGCTCGAAGTCGGGGTTTTCAGGCAAGAGCAGGATCTGATTGCCATCGCGTTGTAGCCGCTTGACGGTGACCTCGTTTTCGAGGCGGGCCACCACAATCTGGCCATCGCGGGCGTCGGCAAGGCCCCCATAGAGGCGTTTGACCGCCAGGAGGTCGTCGTGCAGGATGCCGGCGTCTCGCATGCTCATGCCGCGGACCTTTAAAAGATAGTCGGGCGGGTTGGGAAATAACCCGACATCGATTTGGTATTCGGTTTCGACATGCTCACTGGCCAGAATGGGGGCGCCGGCGGCAACCCGCCCCACCAGAGGAATACGCAGGCCGGCCTCGACATCGGCCATGGCCTTTACGGCAAACTTTTTGAGGCGGCTGGCCGCAGAAGAGGAGGCCGACCGACCAAGTATTTGGTGGGGGCCTGGCTCCGTGTTGTCTAAGCCTTCTTCAAGGCCCTCTGCAGGCTGAAGAGGCTGAAGCAGCCGAATGCTGCGTGATGCGCCAGGCACCATGGAGATGGCGCCTTTGCGGGCTAAGGCCTTGAGGTGTTCTTCGGCTGCATTGGGCGATTTGAACCCCAGGGCGGCACAGATGTCGAGCCGGGTCGGTGGGAAGCCAGAGTCTTCGATATGCTTGGCAATGAAAGTGAGGATTTCTTGCTGCCGGGCGGTAAGCGCTTTCATCTATAAACCCTTTCAGTGCTGTTTTTTTATACAGTAAACCTTCTTTCTTAAGACTGCAAGTCATGTCCCTTCCTGTCGTACCTGTGTCCCCTGTCGCTGAGTCTTCCCCTGTGAGCTCTCCCTCCACCCAGCCCTCTGCCACCCCAGCCACTGGGGCGCCCGCACCAGATACAGCGGTTCGTCGGCCTGCCCCCTTTTTTCGGCAGCTGCCAGTCTCCGCCTTTGCAGTGGTGATGGGGCTCTGCGGTCTGGCATTGGTCTGGGCCAAGGTAGCCCAGCTTGGCTGGCTTCCCGGGATTGCAGGCCCGCTTGCCTTTGGCCTGGGAGTTTTCAGTGGCTTTGTCTTCCTGCTGCTTCTGGCTTTCTATCTGCGCAAGTGGATCTGGCAGTCATCCTTGGTGAAGCAGGAGTGGGCCCATCCGGTGGGGTCTGCCTTCTTTGCGGGTATCCCGGTCTGCTTTGCGCTACTTGCGGCCGTGGCCCTGGGAGTCTTCGGGCCAATCGCTTTGCCCCTGTGGGTGGCAAGCGTCGTCTTACAGGTCTTGGTGATTCTCTTTATTCTCAATGCCTGGATTCATCGCGATGCATTAAAGCCTGCCCACGTTAACCCGGTCTGGTTTATTCCCGCAGTGGCAACCAATATGCTGGTGCCGCTGGCAGGGGTGCGACTGGGGTTTATTGAAGTCTCCTGGTGGTTTTTTGCGGTCGGCCTGCTGTTTTGGGGCATTCTGCTCACCATAGTCTTGGCAAGGATGTTCTTTGTACAGCCGCCGCTGCCGGATCGGCTGGTGCCGGCCATCTGCATCTTTCTGGCCCCGCCCGCTTTGGGATTTCTCTCCTGGACCCTGCTGACCGGACAGTATCCTGATGGCCCAGGTCTGGATGCACTCAGCCACCTGTTTTTTGGCCTCTCGATCTTTTTTGCCCTGTTCTTAGCAACCCAGCTGCACTGGTTTGCCCGCCTAGATTTCTATATCTCCTGGTGGGCGTTTTCCTTCCCCGTGGCAGCCTTCACCGTGGCCTGTCTTGTCTACCAGAGTTTTGTTGCTATGTGGGTGGTGAAGGTCTTGGCTGTCGGTATGGTGGGTTTTGTCAGCCTTCTTATTGGCTGGCTTTTTCTGCGCACCCTACTGGCCATCTGGCGTCGGGAGCCAGAGTTCGTGGAGTAGGGTCTGGCGGGTATTTTCAGGAATCGGCACGGGCCGTTGGCTCTGCTTCTCGACATAGACATGTACGAAATACCCCGCGGCAGAAACCGTCTGCTCGTCGTTGCGGAAGATTCCGACCTCATAACGTACGCTGCTTTTGCCGAGCTTAGCCACCCGTAATCCCGCATGCACAATGTCGGGAAAGGCGAGTGAGGAAAAATAACTACAGCAGGTCTCCACCACCAGCCCTACCTCAGTGCTCTCACCGATGCGCAGCAGGTTTTTTTCTACCAGGTACTGGTTGACCACCGTGTCGAAGTAGCTGTAGTAGTGCACATTGTTCACATGGCCATAGACATCGTTGTCCATCCATCGGGTGGTAATGGTGCGAAAGTGTCTAAAGTCGTTGCGGGTCAGGCCCTTGAGGCTGGCAGCAGACATCGTCTTACATGCCTGCGTAGGTTGGGCCGCCTCCCCCTTCGGGGGTCACCCAGACAATATTCTGGCGCGGGTCTTTAATGTCGCAGGTCTTACAGTGCACACAGTTCTGGGCATTAATGCGTAGCTGGGCGCCTTCTGTGGGCTGGGTGATCGGGTGACCAGCCGCATCGAGGTACTCGTACACGCCCGCAGGGCAGTACCGGGCTTCAGGGCCAGCATAGTCGGCAAGATTGACGGCCACAGGCACTGCGGCGTCTTTTAGGGTGAGGTGCGCTGGCTGATTCTCTTCGTGATTGGTGCCAGAGAGAAAGACCGAAGAGAGTCGATCAAAGCTCAGTAGACCATCGGGCTTGGGATAGGCAATGGGGGTGTGTTGTGCCGCGGGTTCTGTATAGGCATGGTCGGGCTTATGGTTGTGCAGCGTGAAGGGCGCCTTCCCACCAAAGAGTTTTTGGTCGATGCCTACCAGTAGCGAGCCCATCCAGAGGCCCTTGCCCATGGCGGGCTTGAAGTTGCGGGCCTTATGCAGTTCTTCGTGCAGCCAGCTCTTACGGAAGGCCTCGGGATAGCTTGTTAATAGACCATCGCTGGCCTCTTGGGCCTGGTCATTGAAATAGGCCTCGGCCGCGAGCATGCCCGACTTAATTGCCGCATGGCTGCCTTTGATGCGGGAGGCATTGAGGAATCCTGCCTCGCAGCCAATGAGCGCGCCTCCGGGGAATATGAGTCGTGGCAGGCTATTGAGTCCCCCTGCGGTAATGGCCCGGGCCCCATAGCCAATGCGTTTGCCCCCTTCAAAGACCGGGCGGATCGCCGGGTGGGTCTTGTAGCGTTGGAATTCTTCAAAGGGCGAGAGCCAGGGGTTTTTGTAGTTCAGGCCCACCACAAACCCCACGGCAACGAGATTGTTCTGCAGGTGATAAAGAAAGGATCCGCCGTAGGTGTCGCTTGACAGCGGCCATCCCGCGGTGTGCACCACCCGGCCAGGGCGGGCCTGCTCCGGGGCCACCTGCCAGAGTTCTTTCAGGCCAATGCCATAGCTCTGGGGGTCACTGTCGCGGTCTAGGCCAAAGCGCGAAATCAGCTGTCGGCCTAGGTGGCCTCGGGCGCCTTCGGCAAAGAAGGTCATGGGGGCACGCAGTTCCATGCCTTCTTGAAACTGGTCGGTGGGCTGGCCGTCTTTGCCCACGCCCATATTGCCGGTGGCTACCCCCACCACGCGGCCATGGTCGTCATAGAGTACTTCTGCGGCGGCAAAGCCGGGATAGATCTCCACACCGAGGGCCTCTGCCTGGGTGCCGAGCCACTTAACGACATCGGAGAGGCTCACCACATAGTTGCCGTGGTTCTTAAAGCAGTCGGGCAGAAGCCACTGCGGCGTTGCCCATGACCCCGTCTCGGTGAGAAAGAGAAACTGGTCTTCGCCAACCGGTGTGGTAAGCGGGGCGCCCAATGCCGCCCAGTCGGGAATCAGTTCTGTAAGGGCCCGTGGGTCCATGACCGCGCCGGAGAGAATATGGCCCCCAACCTCGGATGCCTTCTCCAGCACGCAGACAGAGAGTTCGCGACCCGCAGCCTGGGCCAGCTGTTTGAGACGAATGGCTGCCGCCAGACCTGCTGGCCCTCCGCCCACTACCACCAGATCAAACTCCATTGATTCTCTTGCCATGGCCTTTGGTCCTCGTTGAATCCTCTACACTACACCTCGAGGCAAATTCTATCGGCTGCCTGTGGACTGGTAAAAACCCATGGAATTCCATGGGGTAGGCCGCAGGCAGCGTGTTCAAAATCTGGTGAGTGACCTGGAGCGTGACATGAATAAACTCTATCCGAACGCCCGCGCGGCCTTGGAGGATGTGCTGAAAGACGGAATGACCCTGGCTGTGGGCGGCTTTGGTCTGTGCGGCATTCCGGAGGCCTTGATCAAGGCGGTTCGTGATCTGGGCAATAAGAACCTGACGGCGATCAGCAACAACGCGGGCGTCGATGGAAAGGGCCTAGGCATTCTTTTGGAGTCCCGGCAGGTGCGCAAGATGATCTCCTCTTACGTGGGTGAGAACAAGGAGTTTGAGCGCCAGTACCTGGCCGGCGAACTCGAGCTTGAGTTCACGCCCCAGGGCACGCTGGCCGAAAAACTGCGGGCCGGGGGCGCAGGAATTCCCGCCTTCTTTACCAAGACCGGTGTGGGCACGGTGGTGTCGGAAGGCAAAGAGATCCGCGAGTTTGACGGCCATAAATATGTGATGGAGCGCAGCCTCTTTGCAGACATTTCCCTCGTAAAGGCCTGGAAGGCCGATCGGTCCGGCAATCTGGTCTATCGCTACACAGCGCGCAACTTTAATCCGAATGTTGCGATGGCCAGCCATATGACGATTGTCGAGGTCGAAGAGGTGGTGGAAAACGGGGCCCTGCATCCCGACCAGATTCATACGCCAGGCATCTTTGTGAAACGCATCGTGATCAACGCGACCCCAGAGAAGACCATAGAGAAGGTCACCACGCGCAGCGCCTAAAAAAATACACAAGGCACACGACCGACAGAACCGTTTTGGAGAAAAATCATGAACCACTGGACCCGTGAACAGATGGCTGCCCGGGCAGCCAAAGAACTGCGTGATGGCTTTTATGTGAACCTGGGCATTGGCATTCCTGGCCATGTGGCCAACTACGTGCCCGAGGGCATCGAGGTCTGGCTGCAGTCTGAAAATGGCCTCTTGGGCATCGGCCCCTATCCCCTGGAGTCGGAGGTCGATGCTGACATTATTAATGCCGGAAAGCAGACGGTAACCACGCTGCCCGGGTCGTCGATTTTTCCGAGTGCAGACTCCTTTGCCATGATCCGGGGTGGCCATATTGATCTGGCCATTCTTGGCGCCATGCAGGTCTCGGAGAAGGGCGACCTTGCCAACTGGATGATTCCCGGCAAGATGGTCAAGGGCATGGGCGGTGCTATGGACCTTGTGGCCGGCGTCTCCCGCGTGATCGTTCTTATGGAACATACGGCAAAGAAGTCAGACGGCTCAGTCGACTTCAAGCTCTTAAAAGAGTGCACCCTGCCGCTTACGGGGGTAGGTGTGGTCGATATGGTGATTACCAACCTGGGCGTCTTTGAGATCAAGCGACAGGGTCTCACGGTCTTAGAAATGGCGCCGGGCGTCACCATCGAAGAGATTCGCGAAAACACCGCCTGTCCGGTCCACGTCTAGCCGTGCATTTCTTTTTTTTTCAGCGGTCTAAGGGGCCCCGTGTGGGCCCTTTTTTCTGCCCCCGTATAATCTGACTTTCAAATTACGGGTCTTTTGGTATGCCCAAGTTTGTCTTCGTTACTGGCGGTGTGGTGTCTTCCCTGGGAAAGGGTATTGCGGCGGCCTCGATTGGGGCGCTGCTTGAGTCCCGGGGCTTGAAGGTCACCATCATCAAGATGGATCCCTATCTCAATGTGGATCCGGGGACGATGAGCCCCTTTCAGCATGGCGAGGTCTTTGTTACCGAAGACGGTGCGGAGACAGACCTCGATCTGGGCCATTACGAGCGGTTTCTTGAAGCCCGCATGCGTAAGGTGAATAACTTCACCACGGGCCAGATCTACGACTCGGTTCTGCGCAAAGAACGGCGTGGGGAATACCTCGGAAAGACCGTGCAGGTCATTCCCCACATCACCAACGAGATCCAAGATTTTATTCTGCGGGGCGCCCGGGCGGGCTCTGCCGATGAGGTCGATGTCGCCATTGTTGAGGTCGGCGGAACCGTAGGCGATATTGAGTCGCTGCCGTTTCTGGAGGCCATTCGCCAGCTGAGTCTGCGTCAGGGGCGCAACAGCAGCTGCTTCATTCATCTCACCCTTGTGCCCTTCATTCCTTCGGCGGGTGAACTCAAAACCAAGCCCACCCAGCATTCCGTACAAAAGCTGCGAGAGATCGGCGTCAGCCCAAACCTCCTCTTGTGTCGTGCCGATCGTCCGCTACCCGAAGACGAGCGTGACAAGATCTCCCTGTTCTCTAATGTGCCGCCGGAGGCCGTGATTTCGGTCGCCGATGTCGACAGCATCTATCGCATCCCGCGCATGCTCTGGGAGCAGGCAGTAGACCAGCAGATTGCCGATGCCCTGGCGCTCGCACCCCGTCCGCCGGCCAATCTGGCCGTCTGGGACGACCTGGTTGAGCGGCTGGAGCACCCGCAGGCCACCGTTCGCATTGCCATGGTGGGCAAATATGTCGATCTCACCGAGTCGTATAAGTCGCTCACCGAGGCGCTTGTTCATGCCGGGCTACATACCCGTTCGCGGGTCCAGATCGACTACATCGATTCTGAAGAGCTCGAGGCCCACGGCACCGAGATGCTGGGGGCCTACCAGGGAATTCTCGTACCCGGAGGGTTTGGCAAGCGGGGCGTGGAAGGCAAGATTCTTGCGGTACGGTACGCCCGGGAGCACAAAATTCCCTACCTCGGTATCTGCCTGGGGCTGCAGCTCGCGGTTATCGAATTTGCACGCCATGTCGCGGGCCTCACCCAGGCCAATTCCACGGAGTTTTTTCCGTCATGTGCAGAACCAGTGATTGCGCTCATTACCGAATGGATCTCCTCAGATGGCTCGGTGCAGAGCCGGTCGCAGCAGTCTGATATGGGTGGAACGATGCGTCTCGGTGCCCAGCGCTGCCCGGTGAGGCCAGGTACCCGGGCCCAGGCGATTTATGGCCCAGAGGTCAATGAGCGGCATCGCCATCGGTATGAGGTCAATAATCTCTTTAAGGAGCGGCTGTCGCAGGCGGGACTGGTGATTAGCTCTGAGACACCCACCGAGTCGCTGGTCGAAATGATTGAACTGCCGCCCTCGGTACACCCCTGGTTTATGGCGGTGCAGTTTCACCCAGAGTTCACTTCCACACCGCGCAAGGGGCACCCACTTTTCATCTCCTATGTGCAGGCTGTCTTGGCCCGCCCAGTGGGGGGCGCTTCTTGAATCTCTGTGGCTTCACGGTAGGGCTGGATCAGCCTTTTTTTCTTATTGCAGGGCCGTGTGTGGTGGAGTCTGAAACGTTGCAGGTGGAGACCGCTGGGCGGCTTCAAGAGATCTGCCGTAGCCTCCAGGTTCCCTTTATTTTTAAGTCGAGTTACGACAAGGCCAATCGGTCCTCGGGCCGCTCGTTTCGTGGTCTGGGCCGCGATGAGGGCCTCAAAATTCTGCAGGCCGTCAAGAAGCAATTGGGTCTGCCTATTCTTACCGATGTCCATACCGAGGAAGAGGTGCCTGAGGTGGCCTCGGTCGTCGATGTGCTGCAGACGCCCGCCTTTCTCTGTCGCCAGACCGACTTTATTCGGGCCGTGGCCCAGAGCGGCGTGCCCGTGAATATCAAGAAGGGGCAGTTTCTCGCGCCCCATGATATGAAGAATGTCATTGATAAGGCCCGCGAGGCGGCCCAGGAGAAGGGCCTCTCGACCGATCGATTTATGGCCTGTGAGCGGGGTGTGAGCTTTGGCTACAACAACCTTGTAAGCGATATGCGCAGCCTAGCCATCATGCGTGAGACCCAGTGTCCGGTGGTCTTTGATGCGACCCACTCGGTGCAGCTCCCGGGTGGGCAAGGTACCTCAAGCGGTGGGCAGCGCGAGTTTGTGCCGGTGCTGGCACGGGCGGCGGTGGGTGTCGGAATCTCCGGACTCTTCATGGAGACCCATCCCAATCCCGCCAAGGCCCTGTCCGATGGGCCCAATGCGGTGCCGCTGCAGAAGATGCAGCCGCTGCTTGAGCAGCTCGTGGCCATTGATCGGGTGGTCAAGGCCTCGCCGCTGATCGAAACCGAATTCTAAAAAACCTGTAAGACCAAGAAGGAGAAATTGGACATGACCGCCATTGTTGACCTCGTGGGCCGCGAAGTGCTTGACAGCCGGGGTAACCCGACGGTGGAGTGCGATGTACTGCTCGAGTCGGGCATCATGGGCCGCGCGGCCGTACCGAGCGGCGCCTCGACCGGAAGCCGCGAGGCCGTGGAACTGCGCGACGGTGACAAGTCGCGCTACCTGGGCAAGGGCGTGCGTAAGGCCGTTGAGCATGTCAACACCGAAATTGCCGAGGCCCTGATGGGGCTTGATGCCTTTGAGCAGGCGGCAATCGACCACGCGTTGATTGCCCTTGATGGCACTGAGAATAAGTCGCGGCTTGGTGCCAACGCCGTCTTGGCGGTGTCGATGGCGGTGGCCCGTGCGGCGGCTGAAGAGTCGCGCCTTCCGCTCTACCGCTACTTCGGGGGCTCGGGGCAAATGTCTATGCCAGTGCCGATGATGAATGTTGTCAATGGCGGGGCCCATGCCAACAACAACTTAGACCTCCAAGAACTCATGATCATTCCTGTGGGCGCGCCGAGCTTTCGCGAGGCGCTGCGCTATGGGGCCGAGGTCTTTCATGCGCTCAAGTCCATTCTGCATGATCAGGGCCTCTCTGTGGCGGTGGGCGATGAGGGGGGCTTTGCGCCCAGTGTAAAGAGCCATGAGGCCGCGATTCAGATGATTCTTCAGGCCATTGAGAAGGCGGGCTATGAGCCTGGGCGCCAGGTGGCGCTGGGCCTCGACTGCGCCAGCTCGGAGTTCTACAAGAACGGAAAATACGAATTGGCGGGCGAGGGCCTGTCACTGTCTTCTACGGGCTTTGTCGATTTGCTCTCCACCTGGTGCGACAAGTATCCAATACTCTCGATCGAAGATGGCTGTGCCGAAGACGACTGGGCGGGCTGGGCCGAACTCACCAAGGCCCTGGGCAAGAATATCCAGCTTGTGGGTGACGATCTCTTTGTGACCAACACCAAGATTCTGAAAGAAGGCATCTCCAAGGGCATTGCCAACTCCATTCTGATCAAGATCAACCAGATCGGAACCCTCACGGAGACCTTTGCGGCAATTGAGATGGCCAAGCGAGCAGGCTACACGGCGGTGGTCTCTCACCGCTCGGGTGAGACCGAAGACAGCACCATTGCCGATATCGCAGTCGGTACCAATGCCCTGCAGATTAAAACCGGGTCCTTGTCCCGATCCGACCGCATGGCCAAATACAACCAGCTGCTGCGTATTGAAGAAGACCTGGGCACAGCCGCCCACTATCCGGGGCTAGAGGCTTTCTATCAGCTCCGGGCTCGGTCATAATCGTGGCCATGCCGCCGCTTCCTTCACTACGCACCGTTCTGCTCGCCTGTCTGGTCGCGATCCAGTTTCCGCTCTGGTTTAGCTCTGGCGGATGGCTAGAGGTCTGGAAGAAGGAGGCCCAGGTCGAATCGCTTGCCAAGCAGGTGGAAGACAAAGAGCTCATGATTGCCGAGCTTGAGGCCGAACTGCGTGATCTGCGCTCTGGCCATATGGCGGCCGAAGAGCGGGCCCGATTTGAGCTTGGTCTGCTCAAATCGGGTGAGCGATTTGTGCAGTACTAGTCTTTTACGGCTTGAAGGTCTGTGCGATACCGCACCGCGCGTGCCTGATAGCCTTGTGCACCTTCTGCCATCTTGGTAATTTCTTCCGGCCGAAGGCTGCGAATAATTTTCGCAGGGGCACCCATCACCAGACTCTGGTCGGGAATCACCATGCCCCCAGTCACCAGCGCCCCCGCTCCGATAATGCATTGTTTTCCAATCTTGGCGCCGTTGAGCACCACGGCCTGCATCCCGATCAACGACTCATCATCAATCAGACAGCCATGCAGCATAGCCAAGTGCCCTACGGTCACATCGCGGCCCAGGGTGAGGGGACTGCCCATGTCGGTATGCAGCACCGAAGATTCTTGGACATTACTGCCTTCGCCAATCACGATGGGCTCATTGTCGCCGCGCAGGGTGGCGTTAAACCAGATGCTGCTGCGCGCATGAAGTACGACATCACCAATAATCTGCGCTCCCGGCGCCACATAGGCGGTGGGATCAATCTGGGGCTGGCGCGATCCAAGCTGGTAGACGGGCATCGGGGCCTCCTTCAACCATGGGGAATGTTAGGGTAGTAGCGATGGTGCCACACGATTTGAACGTCGACCTCCATATGCATTCGTCGGCCTCCGACGGCGTACTGTCTCCGTCCGATCTGGTCGCGCGGGCGGCCGCGAACAACCTGGAGGTGATGTCGCTCACCGACCATGACACCCTCGATGGTCTTGCCCAGGCCACCGAGGCTGCCGCCGACCACGGGATCCGGTTTGTCCCAGGCGTGGAGATCTCGGTGACCTGGGCTGGAGAGACCCTGCACCTCGTGGGCCTGGGCTTTGACCCTCAGGCGGCCCCGTTGCGCGAGGCCTTACGGGAGATGCAACGCAGTAGACATCGCCGTGCCCAAGAAATGGATCAGGCCCTCGTCGATGCGGGCCTGCCCTCGGTGCTCGAGGCGGCGCTTGGGTTTGCAGGCAATCCCATGCTCGTAGGTCGCACCCATTTCGCGCGTGCCTTGGTGGCCCAAGGGGTCTGCCACCATGTCCAGGAGGTCTTTGACCGGTATCTCACGCCGAACAAACCGGGCTATGTTCCGCATCAATGGGCGCGCCTCTCGCATGCCATGTCGTGGATTCAGACGGCCGGCGGTACGCCGGTTCTGGCCCACCCGGCCCGATACCGGCTAACGGAGACAGCCCGCTGGGCGCTTCTACAGGAATTTCTCTCGTTGGGGGGCAGGACCATTGAGGTCTCTACCGGCAGCCACACCCAGGACGATACCCGCCGGTATCAGCAGATTGCGCTGCAGTGGGGGCTGCGGGCATCGCGTGGCAGCGACTTTCATAGTCCCACCGAGAGTCGGTGTGACGTCGGGCGCGCACCGCCCTTACCAGACGGCTGCGACCCGGTCTGGGCCTACTGGTAAAATTCGAACCTATGTATCCTCAACGCGTTCTGTCGGGCATGCGGCCCACCGGTGCCCTGCATCTTGGTCATTACCACGGGGTTCTCAAAAATTGGGTGCGGCTGCAGTCAGAGTTTGAATGCCTGTTTTTTGTCGCCGACTGGCATGCGCTTACCACCCACTACGAAGATCCGCAGTCCATTGGCGAGAATGTCTGGGAGATGGTGATCGACTGGCTCGCGGCTGGTATCGACCCGTCGCAGGCCACCCTCTTTATCCAGTCCCGTGTGCCCGAGCATGCCGAGCTGCATCTCCTCTTGTCGATGTGCACACCCCTGGGATGGCTCGAACGGGTGCCCACCTACA
>JBEDFV010000187.1:0-3006 GCA_041175005.1 Pseudomonadota bacterium | reverse complement strand
GCCTTTGGATGGGCTGGGGGTCTTGGGCGGCGATGGTCGACCTTGGCCCGGTCGCCCCAGTGCCCGTCTGAGCATCCAGAGGGCAAGTCCCACCAGTGCGACGACGATAAGAATGCGGGTGAGCATCTGGCTGGCGCGTTATCGATGCAGCAAGACTTCGAGTACGAACCGACTCCCGACATAGGCCAGTAGCAGAAGACCGAAGCCCGCCAGCGCAAACTTTGCCGCCACCCGCCCACGCCATCCTCGGGCGCGCCGACCCACAAAAAATACGGCCACCATGACCCAGGTGGCCAGTGTGAAGAAGGTCTTGTGGTCCATCTTCAGGGGCGGATGGTCAAGCCAGAGGTTGACCCAGACTCCCGAGAGCAGCGTGAAGGTGAGGAGCACGAAGCCTGCCCAGGTAACCCGCACCAGTGTCTGGTCGAGGGTCAGCAGTGCTGGCATGTCTGCCCACCAGGGGCTTCGTGCGCCGCCGCGATGCAGCGCGTTTTCTAGCGACATCATGAGGACCGCATGGGCTGCCGCCACGGCAAAGGCGCTGTAGGCGAGCATGGCCAGAAGAATATGGGCCCGAAAGAGGGCGGGGGGCTGCTCCATGATGACGATACCGCCGAACCAGAGGGGCAGAAGGCAGCCCAGGGCAGCCACCGGAAAAATCAGGGCGGTGATGCGGGGTAGTCGTTGAAAAAAGGATTCCACCCACATGAGGAGTACTGCGAGCCAGAGGGTCCAGGAGACGGAACTAGCAAAGCCAAAGCGAAAGGCCTCCTCGGAAAACCAGGCAGGCAATAAGGTGAGGCCATGCAGGGTGAGTACCAGGGTAAGCGCGGCCATGAGCAGGGCGTGGGACCCCGTTGCGTGACCCGCCCCAGACTCCGGGCCACCCGCTGCCCTGTGCGGCGAGGCCTCGGTGAGGGTCGGCGGACGCCGAAGCCGCAGAATCGCGAGTCCGATATAGCCCAGGCAGGCCATCCAGGCAGTGAACTCATACAATGAAGACTCCATAAGACCAGTGTAGCGCAGCCCTTCTACGGGGGGCTTTCCGAGGAATGCATCGATGCTAGAGACATTGACCGACCGCCTCTCGAAGGTGGTGAAGACCATGAAGGGTGAGGCCCGGATTACCGAGTCCAACACCCAAGAAATGCTGCGCGAGATTCGGCTGGCCTTGCTCGATGCCGACGTAGCCCTGCCGGTGGTCAAGCAGTTTGTCGCCCAGGTGCGCGAGAAGGCGGTGGGCCAGGAGGTGGTGGGAAGCCTCACCCCTGGTCAGGCCCTGGTTGGCGTGGTCCACCGGGAGCTTGTGGGGCTGATGGCCAGTGAGGCTCCCCCACCGGTAACGGGGCTGAACCTGGCAAGTCAGCCGCCAGCGATTGTTCTGATGGCGGGGCTTCAGGGGGCGGGCAAGACCACCAGCGTGGGCAAGATGGCGAAGTGGCTGCACGATCGTCACAAGAAAAAAGTCCTCACGGTCTCCTGCGACGTCTATCGTCCCGCGGCCATTGAGCAGCTGCAGCTCGTAAGCGGCCAGGCGGGGGTGGATTTCTTCCCGAGCACCGCAGACCAGAAGCCCGTGGACATCGCAGTGGCCGCGGTGGACTGGGCCCGTCGGCATTTCCATGATGTGCTGCTTATTGATACCGCCGGCCGGCTGGCGATCGACGCAGAACTCATGGCAGAGATCGCCGCGATCCATGCCGCCGTCAAGCCAGTAGAGACACTCTTTACGGTCGATGCCATGCAGGGCCAAGACGCCGTGCGCACGGCCGAGGCCTTTGGTCAGGCCCTGCCGCTTACCGGGATTGTGCTCACCAAGGTCGATGGCGATGCCCGGGGCGGGGCGGTCTTATCGGTTCGGTCGATTACAGGCAAGCCCGTGCGGTTTGTCGGTACGTCTGAGAAGATCGATGGGCTCGAGGCCTTTGATGCCGAGCGCTTCGCCCAACGCATACTTGGCATGGGCGACGTGCTTGCCCTGGTGGAGCAGGCCCAGAAGTCGATCGACCTGAAGTCTGCCGAAAAGATGGCAGCCAAGCTGAAGTCCGGGGCCAAGTTTGACCTCGAAGACTTCAAGATGCAGATCGGTCAGATGAAATCGATGGGCGGCCTCTCCTCGCTTATTGACAAGCTGCCTGCGCAGTTTCAGCAGGCCGCCAAGGGGGGCGATATGTCGGCGGCAGACAAATCCATTCGCCGCATGGAGGGCCTTATTAATGCCATGACCCCGCAGGAGCGCCGCAACCCAGAGCTCTTAAAGGCAAGCCGCAAGCGCCGCGTTGCCGCAGGGGCCGGCGTGCAGGTGCAGGAGCTCAATCGCATGCTCAACCAGTTTGAGCAGATGCAGACCATGATGAAAAAGATGCAGTCTGGCGGCATGGCCAAGATCATGCGCGCGATGGGTGGCATGGGTGGCCTGGGCGGGATGAAGGGCCTTGGCGGCATGATGGGGGGCTTTAAGCGCTAGCCCCGCAGCGCTCGGGGCCTACCCCAGCAACTTGGCGCCTACCCGAGAAGCCGGCCTACCGCCGCACCCACCTCTGCGAGCCCGCAGTCGCTCGACTGCATGCCTTGGCGCTTGAGCAGTTCAAGCCGACCTTCTTTCAGTGACCGCTCGCCGATCGTGACCCGCACCGGCACGCCGATGAGTTCCCAGTCGGCAAACATCACACCCGGCCGCTCGTCCCGGTCGTCCAGAATCACCTCATAGCCAGCCGTAGAGAGTTCTGCGTAGACTTTTTCAGCCGCCTCTTTCACCGCCGGAGATTTGTTGGCACCCACCGGGCAGATGACCACCGCAAAGGGGGCCAGGGCCTTGGGCCAGAAGATGCCCTTCTCGTCGTGGTTCTGCTCAATCGCTGCGCCCACAATGCGGGTCACACCGATGCCGTAGCAGCCCATCTCCATCACCCGGGGCTTGCCGGTCTCATCGAGTGTGGTGGCCTTCATGGCCTCGGAATATTTGGTGCCCAGGTAGAAGACGTGGCCGACCTCGATGCCCCGCTC